>NZ_JBNHER010000235.1:0-29040 GCF_050015975.1 Dapis purpurea BLCC-M126
GAGGCTTTAAACCACAATTATTTAATTAACAATTAATAATTAATAATTCGGTAAGCATTCAGTAGTTAGCTATCAACTTCATTACCTTTAAAAACGAACAGGCAAGATATCTATATCTACAAATTTAGTCACAGCAAGAATTTAACTTCTAACTTCAGCTATAAGTGGGGTGGGTATCCTGCCTGCCCAAAACCTGCCCAAAACTATAACGAACAGATAAGATGTGTATTCTACAATGCCGAGAACAAATTTATCTAAATTTACGTCAAGTAAACTACATAGAAATCTAAATATTTAACTTGTCTAGATTATATCACCGTAAAACTATGATTTTCTCTCGGTTTAATTCCCTCAATAACTGTTTATTAGGTACTGCAACTGTAGCAGCAATTGTTATTACTATCCCCACTGTAGTCACTGCAAAAACTGCCCAACAAGTAGCAGAAATTGCTACACCAATCACAGTACAAATTAATAGTAATTTAGGTGATGGTTCAGGAGTAATTATTGCCAAAGATGGTAATATTTATACAGTAGTAACTGTTAATCATGTTGTTCAAGATTCTAGTATTAAATATAGTGTCAGAACCAATCAAGAAAAAGACTATCAAGTAATTGAAGTTGTCAATTTACAAACAACTGATGAAGAACCAGATTTAGCAATAGTTAAATTTGAAAGTTCTGATACTTATCCAGTAGCAACTTTAGGTAATTCTGAACAATCAGTTATTGGTTCCCAAATATATGTTTTTGGTTATCCTGCCACTGGTGGTTTATTTGGTACAGATAGAGCACCAGAACTATCTCCAGGATTAGTAACCAGTCGCCCTAAAACTCGCCCAGCAGGTTATACTTTACGTTATCAAGCTGTTACTTGGAGTGGCATGAGTGGGGGTCCGGTTTTTGATACAGATGGTCGTGTTATTGGTATTCATGGGCAAGGAGAATTTGGCTTTGCTCAAACTAATTCTGGGGATGTAGCACCAATTAAAACAGGGTTTAATGCAGCAGTTCCTATTAATAGTTTTATTAGAAAGTTATCTGCTGCTGGTATTAATCCTTCAGACTTAATTTTAGATGATACTCCTACAGCTAGCTCTCCTCTTTCAACAATTAATCCTCAAAGTTCTGAAGCTTTATATTTTAAGGGTATAACTTATTTAGATCAGGGAGATGCTTGGGAAGCGATCGCTAATTTTAATCGTGCTTTAGAAAAGGAACCTAACAGTCCAGAAATATATTTTAATTTGGGTATTGCTCGGAGTTTATTAGTTAATCCTCACGAACCAATAACTAGAGGTCCAAATCCGATTAAAGATTATACTAAAGCTATTGAACTTAATCCAGGCTATGCTGATGCTTATTATAATCGTGCTAATGCTTATTATCAAAATAGTCTGACTTATCAAAAAATGGAAGATCAGAAAAAGGCTAATCAAGAACTTCTGAAGGCAATAAAAGATTTGCAAAAAGCAGCAGAACTTTATCAGCAAGGTGGTAGACTTAAAGCTTACCAAGAGACCCTAGATTTAATTCAAAAGTTCCGGGATTTCTTATTAGTCTAATTTTGTCAGTTCCTTAATTTGATGTTGATGCTTGGTTTTAAGAGATTTAATAGTTCCTTGAAGCTGAGTTTCATAGTTTTGTTTTAATTCTTGAATTTTTTGCTGAAGCTGATTATGATGTTGATAAGTCATAGATTTCATGGTTTCTAACATAGATTCTTGATGAATTGCTTCTAATTCTTTTATTTTATTTCGGAGCTGATGTTGATGCTTTGCTTCTAAATATTTAATAGTTTCTGCCAACTTTTGTTCATGTTCATTCTGTAAGTTAGTAATTTCTTGTTGATGCTTTTCTCGGAAAGATTTGGTAAAATCTTGAATTTTTTGCTGATGAATTGCTTCTAACTCTTGGAATTTTTTGTGGTATTCTACTTGCCAAAATTGATTATTTTCTTGGATTTTCTGTTGGTAATTTCTTTCTAAAGAAGTTATTTGAATAGAATATTTATTTGTCAATTTTTCTATAGTTTTTTGTGCTTTAGATTCAGATGATGCTAATTTTTGAAGATATTCAATTTCTAATGATTTAATCTGCTGATTTAGTTGATTTTCTAATTGAGCTTTCTCTCTCCTATGTTTCTGATTATCTGCTAGTTTTATTTGTTTATAATCTTCTTCTAATTGTTTAATTTTATCTTGATATTCTGTATGTAATAATTGAATTTCTTGTTGTTTTTCTTTCTCAATTTCATCTATTTTTTCCTGATCTGCTCGTAACCGTCTTTCATAATTTTTACTTTGTTTTTTTAACCGCTTTTCCAATAACCAATAAGCACAACCGATACCTGCTAGACAACTAATAATTGTACTGAATATCAATGATGTTATGACCATAATTTTGACTATTTCCTTATTTTGCTTGCGAGTACCTATAAATGACACTATTGTATAAGTAAATTATTTAAAATATAATAATAGCATGGTCTATGCTATGTATAATAGACATCTCCAGAAAAGAGGAAAGATGAAGTAGGGAGTAGGGAACCCACCCCTAACCCCTCCCAGGAGGGGAAAGAATTGACGGTTTCTGGGTATTGAGATTGATTTAATTTTTTATTTTTAGAGATGTACAATGAACAGTAGATATTCCTAATTTAATCAATGATAATGCAAGACAAATCAGAATATTTAGAATTTATTCATGCCCACGTTTTGATTTCTGGAAAAGTTCAAGGAGTTGGCTATCGCTTTTCTACATCACAAACAGCAGTCAGTTTAGGTATCAATGGTTGGGTAAAAAATTTACCTGATGGTAGAGTAGAAGCTGTTTTTGAGGGTAGAGAGGAAGTTGTGAAAAAGATGATTAACTGGTGTTACGGAGGTCCTAAGTCTGCTGTGGTTCAGGATGTTTTAGTTAAGTATGAGCAACTTGAAGGTATTGAAGGTTTTGAAATTCATCGTATACTCTGAAAAATATTCTCAGAAACTAAAGCAAAACTACAAACATTGTGAGGCTCGTAGAACGGCTTTATACTTATAGAACCCATTTGGGATCTATTTAGGGTTTGCGCTCAAAAGTCTTATAGGTGAGGGTAGGAGTCAGGAGACAGGAGACAGGAGACAGGAGGAGTAAGGAATTTAGAGAAGTTATCCCTCAATTTCTCTGCCCAAATCTTGCTGTTAATACTAACTTTTTGAGGCTTTTCAACTCAAATAAGCCCACTTTTTCCAGACTTAAAAATGCCTAATGCTTTATTTGTCAACACTTTCATTCTTTTGAGCGCAAACCCTATTTAAAATATAGATGGGCAGTGGGGGAGATGGCAAGATGGTGAAACAATGGGGCATTTTTCTACTCTCGATCTCCTGAATTCTGACTTCTGAGTCCTTTAGCTAAAAACTCCGTGATCAACCCAACTTCTCAGCCTTAAAACTGCACTTAAATATTCAGCAATAATATATGCCAATTATTTGAAGTGCTAGGAAGGGCTAAAGCCCAACTACAAACATTGTAGGGGCTGGTTTAGCTGAAATCTTTGAAAAATAGAAATTTTGTTGATTAAATTCACCCCTACTAAATGTTGATATCATTAATTTGAAAAACAAACCATCTGTGTTTGGTTTCCTGAAAGTCAAGTCAACCTAAGCAATTTCATCAATTTCAGTTCTGCGATAAAACTACCTTCCGCTACGCGAACGCACAAACCGCTCTAACCTTGCCATCCCCTTTTCTATAGTTGCTAAGTCAGTGGCATAAGATATCCGAATATGATCGTCTGCTCCGAAAGCAATACCAGGAATAACTGCCACATTTTCCTCTGCCAATAAAGTTTGACAAAACTCTAGAGAACTATTACTAATCTTACTAATATTGACAAACATATAAAAAGCTCCCTCTGGTTGAGTACAGGAAAGACCAGGTATACTATTAAGTAACTGATAAATTACCTCTCGCCGTTGAGCAAAAGCTTGACGCATTTTCTCAACACAGTCTTGAGATGACTCCAATGCAGCGATCGCTCCATACTGAGCAAAAGTACAAACATTGGAGGTACTATGACTTTGAATTTTCACTGTGGCATTAATCAATTCTACAGGTGCTGCCAAATATCCTATCCGCCAACCAGTCATTGAATAAGCTTTAGCAAAACCATTACTAATAATAGTATTTTTAAATATATCTGAGCTAACCGCACCAATACTCAGATGTTGAATATCATCATAAATAATCTTTTCATAAATCTCGTCTGAGACTACTAAAATATCTTTCTCTACTATTACTTCTGCTAATGCTTTAATTTCTGCTGGTTGATAAACCATCCCAGTTGGATTAGATGGTGAATTAAGGACAAATAATTTTGTTTTATCCGTAATAGCTTGACTGAGTTGCTCCGGTGTAACTTTATAACCAGTTTCAGCACCAGTGGTTAAAATTATTGGTTCTCCACCTGCCAGTTTAACCATATCAGGATAACTCAACCAATAGGGCGCTGGAATAATAACCTCATCCCCTGGTTCAATTAATGCCAACATTAGGTTAAATAGGGAGTGTTTACCCCCATTCGTAACAATAATATTTTCTGCTTTGTAGTTTAGGCCATTTTCCCTAGAGAGCTTATGAGCGATCGCTTCTCTCAGTTGAGGTTCTCCTGCTGCTGGGCCATATTTAGTCTTACCTGCCTCTAGTGCCTTTTGAGCTGCTGCTTTAATGTGTTCTGGGGTATCAAAATCAGGTTCCCCGGCACTAAAACTACAGACATCTATTCCTTCAGCTTTCATTGCTTTTGCTTTAGCTGAGATGGCCAAAGTTAGGGAAGGTGATACTTTGTCAACTCTTGCTGCCAATTTCATTTTTTATCTGTATTAGGTGATTAAGTTTTCCATTTTAGGTTGGACAATAATTTGGTTCAACCTAGACTCTTAGGAAATATTGACATTCAAAGTAATAAATTTAGTAGCAGATGTAGCGGATGTGTATTTTGGAGTAGTGGACCAACACATATTATTCTATGTACTTGACTTGTGTTGCTACTTTTTCCTGCCCTTTGGAATGCTGCACAAACTGAATGCTAGACAACATATTTACGAAGCAAAAACCAACCTACTAGACCGAAACATTGCGATATTTTGTGAAATATTAAGTCGCCATTACTAGGGCAGACATTTTCACTTATCTCAAGTTTAGTCCCTACTGCGAATGTAGGGGGGAATGGCCATTCCTCCCTACTTTCCCTTCCTGCTCCGAGGAGGGGAGCAGGGCTGTTTCAAAGTATCGTAAGCTAATGATTTAGGGAGATAGGGGGATGGGGGGCTCACGAAATCAACCGAAATTTGCTAGTTTTTCAGCTTCTTTAGTGATGAAAATTTGACTTTTTTAGTCTAGTTCAATAACTCCAATCAACTCGAATGACTAACAATTCGTTAATTTACCTTCGAGTATGGATGAATAAATTTGGCTTAGAACCCGACTATTGGCTCAAAAATTCTCCCCATCTCCCCATCTCCCTCTCTGTTTTTCACAAGAATGAAACAGCCCTGCCTCCTCGGAGGGGTTGGGGGTGGGTTGACTTCTGACTTGCGTGTAGCACTATAAATGCTCTGGTATTACAAACTGAATTACACCCCACTGACCATTGGTTAACCATAAAGGGTCTTGTTCAGTTAATATTTCGATTTGATCGGGTTCTAACCCCGTTGCTACTTCTGACTTCAAGGTACGCAAAGCGACAAATGGTGTGGGAAAATAATTAGCAATATCTGACAAAGGCGTAGTAAATAACCAGTGGCGATCGCCGAGAATGCGTCGATAGTTAGCATCTCCTTGAATCAAAACTAAACTAGCTTTAGCTAACTCCTCCCTTAAAGACTCTGGCATTTCCCAAAAAGCTACAGGAGCATTCCAAAAAAAATCATCTCGGCAAATTAAACGACCAGAAGCAATATATTCTTGTAAGCGGGTTGCCAATATTCGGACATTTTCTGACATATCATTAGCTAACTTTTCTAGAGTGTAAAAGACATCCTGACTCATCGCATCAGACACAAAAGTTGGGTGTGCTTTTAAATGTAGATAAACAGTATTGGCAGTCTGAGTAGATAAAAGGAAGTCTATCAGAAAAAAATCACAAACTAATTCAAAACTTGCGTTATCTATAATTAGATCGATGCGTTCTCCGTGAATACTATTTAAATAGTTGAGTATATCGTAGGTATCATCGATTAAAATGTGAGTTTGTTGTTGGTGAAGGTCTCTATTAGTATTATCTCCTCCTACAAGTGGCCATAAACTGAGATCGACTTGATTACCCCATAAAGCAGTTTGAAGCAGAGTAGTTATAGAGGTTTGATAACTCTGTTGTTCTGGTAAACCAGTGTTTAAATCAGTAAAGCGATTGCTAATTGCTTGGATAGCATCCATTGATTTTTCTAAACTAGAGCGTTTTTGATAGCCAAATGGATCTATACCTTGCCAAATTCCAGGTACAAAATAATCAGTTGCTTCTAGTAAGCGTCGGAAGAAATAAGCTTCAGCAAAATAAAATGGTAAATCAAACCAACTTTTTCCCTCAAAAGGTTTTAGATAAGATTCCCAAGCAACTAAATCTGGCCCTTGAATCTCTGCTAAGGGTCGCACCCATCCTTCAAATAAGTCTGCTACTAAAGATTCTAATTCTTGCACAATAGCTGGAGGAAAATCATTGTCTTTGATGACTCGTTCGATGACACCTGGTAGCCGACAAACTATTGTATAATTGGCAAATGTATTTTCTACTGAAGGCATTACTGGAGAAGGTAGTAAGAAGTCAGAGGTTTGAAATTCATTCATATATTTACGAATAAAAAAATAAGATCAGTTTTACAAATATTGCTATATTCAATTTTTTTAGTGGGTATTAGTGCGACACACCTAAAATGTTGCCAAGCATAGGGAAAGGTTCCGGATTAAGTTAATGGTGTGACAAATTATTCATACCGTTTCACGGAAGTCAAAAGCGAGTGTGTAATTCTGAGGTCTCCTACGGGGCGCCTACTGTGCGGAAGTAATTCCGCACACAGCCCCTCCAGAATGTAAGACACACTCAAGACAGTCAAAAGCAAAAAGCTAAAAGTTATATTTTATCGGCTCAAAACTCTGACGTTAAAGTAATTTCAGGAAATAATTTCACATTTAATAGTTTGAAATTATTTGTGACATCTTTAAAGTAAATTGGTATCATATCAAATCCGGTAGCATCGGTATAAAAAAATGTTCCATCTTCAGCTATTACCAAATCTTTCTAGCTCTCCCCATCTCCCCACACTCTTTATCTAATTACACCAATACTAGCGGATTTGATATCAGATCAACACGCCCCTACACCAATAATAATTATGCACATTCGATTTTCTGTGTCAGTCTAGTAGGAAATATCAACATACAGTAATAAGTTAAAATAATTTATGATTTCTCTTCATTA
This sequence comes from Dapis purpurea BLCC-M126, assembly GCF_050015975.1. Lineage (NCBI taxonomy): Bacteria > Bacillati > Cyanobacteriota > Cyanophyceae > Oscillatoriales > Microcoleaceae > Dapis > Dapis purpurea. The sequence continues at coordinate 7,463 of NZ_JBNHER010000235.1, forward strand.
ATAGATAATGGATAATTAGCTCTGGTTAAAACCGTAAGGGAATTGAATATAAAGAAATAAAATCATTTTTCTCAATCCTATTATTTTAAGGAGAGGTAATTATTAATTGTTAATTATTAATTATTGAACTATTCTCTGCTTACTCAAATCCAAAAATTGTCTTGAGAGCCAATTTTCAAATTGCTATTATTAATTATAATGACGAAAAATATAGATTTAAAATCATCTTTTTTCTAAAGATGCTAGTTTTTCTAAATTTGACATAACTTGCTCGGCTAACTTAATCATTCTTGTAGTAATAGCTGGTAAATTATCAATATTATCATCATAATCTGCTTGGTTACGATTGAATCTTAAACGAGATAAATCTTTGCCTATTCTTTGCTTGAGTAAATCAGAACTATGTCGGAATTGATTAATTACAAATTGATGAGTCTGTTGTACAGGAATAGTTATACCTTGACAATCGCGCAAATAATTTCTTGCCAAAATAAAAGCCGCGTAATAACCGCGACTAATAGCAGAGCGTAACCGAGCTTCTTCGTTAGCACTCATCAAAGCTTTTCCAGCTAGTTGTTTGGCTAAAGCTAAATATTCGGAACAATTAAAACTCATCCTAAATGAATCTCCAATTTATGTTGGGCTTCTCTACAAATATACAGTGACCAATATTCATCAAGTTCCCAAAGTTTTTCTACTGCTTCATGGCATTCAATTTTGGTAAAAATTATGATGAATAGTTCTTCGTCATTTTCAGTTGCACCAGGGTCTATATAAACTTCTAAACCTAAGAGATCGTCTGGAAAATATTGATGGATTTTTTCTGGTGCTGTTAATAGTATTGGTATAATAAAAGGATATTTATTCAGAAACTGCAAAATTGCTTCTGGTTCTTTAAAATAATAAATTTGCTGTAATTTATTTATATCGAAATAAGAAATTTCAGTGATACTTAAATCACAGATTTGTTGGTTCGTCATTATGATATTTATCGTTGAATATATTAATTATACCAAGTACGAAAAAAGAATGCTTTACTTAGATAAAACTTGAATTATTAAGTAATTAACAGAGGTGGAATGAGATTTTTAATAATTAGCACACCAGGATTGTATTAATTATTCTTATGTTTACTTCTCCCACACTCCCATACTCCCCAGTTCCCCTACTTTCCTAATCAAGTAAAGTATAACAAACATTGATCATGCTTGGTATTATATAGCAGTGATTCAGGCTAGGAAATCCCTTTTTTCCCTTTTCCATTTCAACCCAATTTTATTTTCCTAATAATAAAACATACTGTTATAGAACAATTCTCATACTGGTAAAGTACAAAATTATAGGTTTACGGGAACAGACATTAGAAAAGAAGAAAAAAAACTGTACCTCACGAACTTGAGAAACCCTAGATTAAATAAATTAGTAAGTTAATAATATCTTAAACTTTGATCGGCTAAGTATTTACTCATGGTGTTACAATCCTCTCATTAATGTGATGTGTTCTGAATATTCTCTGGATTGTTTTTTTCTAGTTTTGCTAGACGTTTTTCTAGGTTTACTACTCTTATGAATAAGGCAAGGGTGAGAATTTTTGCTAATAATTTTTCACGTCTATTCGATGTAGTGGTAAAAAAATTGTCAAATCAGGGAAGTAGATATGAAGAAACTAATGGCCACCAGTCTCAACAGCAGCTCAAAATTATCAAGCTACGAAAATATCACAAAGAATACAAAGACAAGACAAGATAACTACTCGCAGAATTGGCAGTTCAAGAATTGATAATTGATAATGAATAATTGATAATTACCTCTTCCTTTTAGGGAGAGGATTGAGGCGGTAGGGAAAATTTTTTCTCTCTTGGTCGATTGGATATGGCGTTTCGGCTGTCGCCGACATGAAAAGTGTAGCGGCTCTGCAAGAGCGGGAAACCTCGCCATCCCATCCTATGGACTGCTCCGCAAACGACCGCTTGTTTTTCCTTTAAAGGAGAGGCTTTATACCTTAATTTTTCGGTAATTAAGTCGAAGTTAGCTTTGGTAATGGAGATGAGAAAGCCTTTTATGATGATGAGGTAGAGATTGTTGGGTAAAACTTTCTATTCTTGCCATTCATTTCTACTTTCTGTAGAAGAAAATAGTATAAGCGATCGCTTATACCGAACTAGAAATCACGAAATTCAAATGCCACAATATAACTTATAACTCTACGGGACAATAAAAATGAAAAATTAAAAACAACCGCAAAAGCTAAAACCACCAATAAATCAAAAACTTTTCTACACTTTCTTGAGTAGGGGAGTGCGGAGGAATAAAAACATAATTTTAAATACCTGCTTATATCAGGTTTTGCTTGCTCAACCCAACCTACTACTTATGTACTGCAAAATGGGGAATATATAGAGTCAGAATTCAGTATTCATTTCCTTAATTTGCCATTTGTCTAAGCAATTGATTTTGTATTCTCAGTAGTTTATCATCTAATTTCTCACCTCGCCTTTTATTATACTCACTAACCTCTTTAGAAACTCCGTAAATTCTACAGTTGATATATTGACGTCGAAGAAGGCTGATATCTCCAGAACTCCAACAAGAATAAGCATCTAATGGATTATGAAATATAGTTTTTTTATTTATCAAAGAAAGTTGATAAAAACATATCTGTACATCTTTATCACACCCAACAAAATTAAGGTTAAAACAACGTTCACCATCACGACTACAACGAATATGTGGTCCTACATCATATCCCTGTTGAACAGCAAGATAAGGTCTACCTTGATTATCTTGAACAAGCCTTTCTTGACCGACAGCTTTTTGTACTGAACCTAGACTCATACCTACAAAACTAATTAATCCTAATCCAGCCATTAGTAGATGTTTTATTTTCATTTTTATTAGCCTATAGAGAAAAAAACTATACTATTTTTATTAATTACAAATTTCTAATTTTTAACCTAAAATACTTCTCAAAAATATGTAAATAATTCTCGGATATTTCTGGTTATATCAGAATAATTATTTAACAGGAAGCAACTTAAATTTTTTGTTACTAACTAAATTTTTTCAATCCTAACTCAACATATTTTTGAGTGTAAACTAATAAAAGTTAGTAATAATGTTAGACTTTTACTAGCAAAGCTTTCAAATAAGGACACTCTACTAATGCCCAAAAAAGAAACCTTCTCGGAAGCAGCTTTAAACTGGGATTTAGAAACCCTTTACAAAGACCTTGCTTCTGCTAAAGGTAAACATCTTACACCTACGGAAAAGTTACATTTACGAGGTTTACTTTGTGAATATAGTCCTGATGAAATTGCGGATAAATTAGGTAAAAGTGCTAAAGGTGTGGGTGTCGATCTCTGTAATACTCTCTACAGATATGTGAAAATTCTTGTGGAACCAAATAATGGAAAAGTTGATAATTGGAGAAATATTTGTGAATGGTTAGAAACTGCGGGATATAAAAGCGATTTACCTCTAGAAGCACAGTCAGATGATTATTTGTCAGCAAAAATTTTAATTAAAAAAGCTAATGTCAAACTTGAGAAAAATCAAATAATAGTTGATGTAAATCTCCGTATAGTTGCCACATCTCCCACAGAAATTTCCACAATAAAAGTTGAAGATGAAGAAGAATAGGATTTTGAAAAGCTTTTTACCTAAGAAAAGTTGGGATAGTGGCGATCGCCTACCTTCTTCTAGTAGCGCGTCTACGTTGAAAATGTGAGTTAAAAAACCTAACCCCCCAATCCCCTTCCTATCCCCCCTGCCACCCTTTGAAAGCTATGCTTTATAAACATCTTTCTTAACATAAAATTTGACACGCATAGACAAGTTATGTATTTGCTATTCAATGCAGATTTCAGGAGAGTAAACCTATTTAATTAGAGGTTTTTCTCCCCCCACCTCCCCATCTCCCCATCCCCCCATCTCCCTATCAGAAAAGAGTTTTAGGAGTTCCTTATAAGGGATAGCTTTGAAAGGGGGGGTAGGGAAGGGGGAGAAAATTTCTCCCCTCTCCTCCTAGGAGATGGGTTGAGGTAGAGGTCTTTAGAATTACTTAAACTTACCCAAAATTGACGAGCTAGTACCTTACTAAATATCCAGATCGGTAATCTTCAATTTCGGTCCGTAAGTCTCAATAAACTCACGCCTCGGCGCTACCCGATCGCCCATCAACACGGTAAATATTCGATCTGCCTCCGCAGCATCTTCAATTTCTACCCGCTTCAATGTCCGAGTGTCAGGGTTCATCGTTGTATCCCACAACTGCTGTGGCATCATTTCACCCAAACCCTTAAATCGTTGGATAGTATAGTTAGCATTACCAGGAAACTCATTTTGAATCAATTGACTAAGTTCGCGATCGCTATAACAATAGTAATGATTGCGGCCACGTTCCACTTTATACAATGGGGGGCAAGCAATATAGATATAACCCTGATCTACTAACGCCCGTTGGTATCGGTAGAAAAATGTTAATAGTAACGTGCGGATGTGGGCACCATCAACATCAGCATCAGTCATAATAATTACCTTATGATAGCGCAGTTGAGAAACATCAAACTCATCTCCTTTGATACCCAAACCCAAAGCTGTAATCATTGATTGAATTTCATTATTTTTGTAGATTTTGGCATCGTCGGTTTTCTCAATGTTGATAATTTTACCCCGCAATGGCAATATAGCTTGAAAACGGCGATCGCGACCTTGTTTAGCACTACCGCCCGCACTATCCCCCTCTACCAGATATATCTCCGACTCTTCAGGATTTTTTGTACTACAGTCAGCCAACTTTCCTGGTAATGGAGAAGATTCTAAAACTGATTTTCTCCTCACTAAATCCCTTGCTCGACGAGCTGCTTCTGCTGCTTTAAAAGCTTGAATAGCCTTTTCCAAAACTGCATCAGCAATTTGAGGATTAAAATCTAAATATTCACTTAAAACCTCTCCCACCAAAGAATCAACAATACCCCTCACCTCAGTATTGCCCAACTTAGTCTTAGTTTGACCTTCAAATTCTGGTTCGGGAACCTTGACAGAAATAACAGCAGTCAAACCTTCCCGGACATTTTCACCACCCAAATTTGCATCACCATCTTTAAGTTTATTCCGCTTCCGAGCAATACCGTTCATTGTTCTGGTTAAAACAGTTTTCAACCCCTCTAAATGAGTACCACCATCAACAGTCCGAATATTATTGGCAAAACCCAGAACATTATCACTAAAAGCATCCACACACCATTGCAAAGCTACTTCCACTTGCACATCATTCTTTTCCCCCTGAACAAAAATCACCTCTTCATGCAAAGGCTGTTTTTCCCGGTTCATATAGGTGACATATTCCTTAATCCCACCCTCATAACAATAAGATTCTACTCGCGGTTCATCACTTTTAAGTAACTCCAGACGGCGATCTGTGATTGTAATCTTGACACCTGCATTCAAATATGCTAATTCTCGCAGACGACCAACTATGGTATTGTAGTCAAATTCAATACCCGTAGTGAAAATTTCCTCATCTGGCAAAAACTGTACTGATGTACCTGTCCGCTTTTCTTTATTCGTTTTAGATTTTAAGTCTCCAGTAGCCTTGCCACGCTCATAACCTTGAATATGTGTCTTTTTATCCCGCCAGACTGTTACCTCTACCCACTCTGACAAGGCATTGACCACGGAAACCCCCACACCGTGTAATCCTCCAGAAACTTTATAGCCTCCTCCACCAAATTTACCTCCAGCGTGAAGAACAGTCATAACCGTTTCCAAAGCAGACTTACCTGTTTTAGAATGGGTATCGACTGGAATCCCCCGGCCATCGTCTGTGACTTTGACAGAACCATCTTCATTCAGGTCAACTTCGATGTGGGTGCAATAACCAGCCAGCGCCTCATCGATGGAGTTATCAACAACTTCGTAGATTAGATGATGAAGTCCACGAGGCCCCGTGGAACCAATGTACATTCCCGGTCGCTTGCGTACTGCTTCGAGACCTTCCAGAACTTGGATTTGTTCAGCGCCGTAATTGTTGCTGGCCATAGCAATATATCTCCCAATAATGGCTTTAATACTAACTTTCGTCAATAAATGAAATTTTTCTCATAAATTATAGCATAAAAGCCTTTAAAGCGACTCTAGGGTATTTTGAGGAGAAATTTATTTAGGGTATGTAGATAGTATTTGTAAGTCAAGAGTTATAAATTAGGAGTCATAAGTCAGAAGTTCCAAGGTTTTCCGTTAAAATTTATGAAATTAAATTCCCAGCACGGACTAAGTTTAAGAGGCGTGATAATGTCCGCGCTAGTAATGGCGACTGCTATATTTTCTCCTTAGTTCTGAGTTATGATTTTTTATACTACGTTTTGCAGTGCGGAATGTAGGTTTTATATAGAATCCGGTTATATAGTATATGTTTATAACTATACTTTAATATTCAATCTCCCCTATTCCCCCAACTATATAACTATATAATAAGTATTCAACCGTATTTGATATTAAAGGTATTTTGGGCAATTAGATGTTTGGCAAAACTCAAAGTCAAATAGAATACTATAGGTCAACTAATAATTTCTCTTAATTTTGACTTTTGACTTTTCTCTAATTACTATTTGTGGGCCAACTGCTACAGGTAAGTCTGGATTAGCCTTGGATTTGGCCCAGAGATTAGGTTCAGTAATTCTCAGTGCAGATTCCCGTCAAGTGTATAAATATTTTAACATTGGAACCGCAAAACCAACTATAACAGAACGGGAATTAGTACCTCATTATTTAATAGATATCTGTGAACCTACGAAAACCCTTACGTTAGCAGAGTATCAGGAACAGGCACAACGTTTAATTGTTAATTCTCCTACTGCTCAAACTGATTTTGCTCCACCAAGTTTATTAGTGGGAGGTACGGGATTATATATAAAGGCAATAGTTAAAGGTTTGAAGATTCCCAGAGTTGGGCCTAATGAAAGGTTGCGATCGCAACTATCAGATTTAGGTCAAAATCAATGTTACAAAATGTTGCAGCAGGTTGATGAGGTTGCTGCTGAGAAAATCCACCCTAATGATGCAGTGCGAACATTACGAGCATTGGAAGTATTTTATGTGAGTGGGAAACCAATTTCTCAACAGCAGGGAGAAAACCCTCCAGATTATCCAATTTTACAAATAGGATTAGATTGCGATGTAGAAGTTTTGGGTGAACGTATTCGTCATCGGACTGAGAAAATGGTGGAAGTTGGGTTAGTGGAGGAAGTAAAATTTTTGTGTGAAAAATATAGTCCTGAGTTGCCATTGTTAGATACTTTAGGTTATGCAGAGATGAAACAATATTTGGCAGGAGATATTAGTTTGACTGAAGCGATCGACGCAACAGTTTTACATACTCGTCAGTTTGCCAAGCGACAACGTACTTGGTTTCGAGCTTATCCAGAAATTGAATGGTTTGATGCGAATGCCTCGGATTTATTGGAGAAAGTTTGGGAGCGAGTGAGGGGAGTTGGAAGTTGAGAAAATTTTCATCATCCGTCTCCTGGAGTTTCAGCAAATGAAATGACTATTACTCTATACGCAATCGAAAAAAAAATTGGCGTTGCATATTTGCGAGATGAATTATTGTTTTAGAGCAAAGATGAAGTAAAAGCTGAGATTTACCTTTTCTGCAAAGATTCATCCCTTAGTTCAGCAACGCCAAAAAATTTTCATCATCCGTCTCCTGGAGTTTCAGCAAATGAAATGACTATTGCTCTATACGCAATAGAAGGAAAAATTTTCACCACCATCTCCGGGAGCTTCAGCAAATGAAACTACTATTGCTCTATACGCAATAGAAGGAAAAATTTTCACCACCATCTCCGGGAGCTTCAGCAAATGAAACTACTATTGCTCTATACGCAATAGAAGGAAAAATTTTCACCACCATCTCCGGAAGCTTCAGCAAATGAAATGACTATTGCTCTATACGCAATAGAAGGAAAAATTTTCACCACCATCTCCGGAAGCTTCAGCAAATGAAACTACTATTGCTCTATACGCAATAGAAGGAAAATTTTCATCCTCCATCTCCGGGAGCTTCAGAAAATAAATAGCTTTTCAGACAATTCTGTGAGACCTTAATAGCAGTTATTTAAGGAAAATTATCTATGCCTACTAACCCTGGACAAAATCAACCCTATATCCTTTCTGATGAAACTACTCAATCTATGGTCGTTGTTGTTCCTGAAAGAGGTGGTATTGTCACTGACTGGCGCACTCAAGACCAAAAAATATTTTATATGGATAAGGAACGTTTTGCTGACCCGACTCTCTCGGTGCGCGGTGGTATCCCTTTATTGTTCCCTATTTGTGGCAACTTGCCTGACGATACCTACACTCTAGACGGAGAAAGTTACAAACTCAAGCAACATGGTTTTGCTCGTACCCTCCCCTGGGCAGTTACAAACCAGTCTACCGAGAATGGCGCAAGTATTACTGTGACTCTCCGCAATAATGATGAAACTATGGCAGGATATCCATTTAATTTTGAGTTGAATTATACCTATATATTGCGAGGTAATACTCTAGAAATGCGATATTCTCACACGAATTTATCTCAAAAACCTATGCCATTTTCTACAGGTATTCACCCTTATTTTGCTGTTGCTGATAAGAGCCAATTAGAGTTTGATTTACCTTCCAACGAGTATAAGCTTAAAGGCGAACCAACTGTTAATACTTTTTCTGGAGTGTTTGATTTTAACTCTGAAGAAATTGATTGGGCGTTTGTTAATTTGTCAAAACAATCTGCAGTAGTTACTGATAAAAGTCGCAATTTGAAGTTAACTATTAACTACGATAGTAATTACTCAACTCTAGTTTTTTGGACGGTCAAAGGTAAAGATTTTTATTGTTTAGAACCTTGGACTGGTCCTCGAAATGCGATGAACACTGGCGAACATTTATTAATTGCTGAACCTGGTAAAACTGTAGAAACAGTAATTAGTATGACGGCAGAAGTTGGTTAATTTTAAATAGGATAATTAACCTGAGAAAGTATCTGTACCTGGGGGATGAGATGATTAAGATTTAAGTGCTTTCATCATTATCCCCCCGTGGCAATATCTTCTTATCTAATGTAGTAGGACATCTAGACTAAAATTGTAGGTAAGTTTCAGCAAGAAGGAAACGTCAAGATTTGAGATTGCTTCTTATCCTCGCAATGACCTCAATGACCTAGGTTTTGTGTAAGTCCTGAATATTATAACTTCCTAGTGCAGGATGACGGAAATAAGTGACCAGTGACAAAATACTCAAAGCCTTACCAATCAAAACTTCTGAATTCTGAATTCTGAATTCTGACTTCCGCGTAGCGGTACTAGATTCCCTATCCCCTATAAATTAGAAGCACGAATTGCTGCTCCAATTAATCCCACTTGAGGATTTAATACAATATGAACAGGCACTTTTTCTAATAACGGTCTCATTCGCCCTTTACGGTTAAAAGCCTCCATAAAACTGCCTGACTTCATAAGTGGAAGAATTTTCCCAGCAATGCCTCCTGCTACATACACACCACCATAGGGTAAAAGTTTCAGTGCTAAATTTCCTGCTTCTGCTCCATAAGCTCCTACAAACATCTCCAAAGTTTGCTCGCACAAGCGATCGCTCTTTTCTAAAGCAGCTTTCCCAATAACCGCCCCTGGATCTACAGTAATCTCACTTGAACCAACTTCTTTTTCCCACTGTCTGACTACATCACCTATTTCCGGAGACTCTGTAGCAGATTGACGATCGCGTAAAAACTGATAAACTGCGACAATTCCCATTCCTGAAACTACCCTTTCCACAGACACTCTATCTATGCTATGCTTCGTCAATAAATATTGTAATAGATGAAATTCTAACTCAGAGCGTGGCGCAAAATCAGTATGACCTCCTTCTGTCGAATAAACTCTAATTGCCCCTGCTCCCCGAATCAAAAAACATTGTCCTAATCCTGTACCAGCACCAAGTACAGCTATTGGGGCATCAGCTAGAGGCTCGCCTGGTTGTAAAGTCTCCAAATCATCAGGAGTTAAACCTAAAATTCCATAACCTACTGCTTCAAAATCGTTAATCAAACTAATTTGAGATATGTCTAACTCCTTTTCCATCAGCTTGGCATCGAGCATCCAGGGGAGATTAGTCAATTTAACTGTGTTGTTGACAACTGGTCCAGCAATCGCAAAACACGCTTTTTCTGGTTGTTGTTTCTCTCCTAACTTCTCAGTCGCTTCTTCCAAGAACTTGTTTACTATAGGTACTAAATCTGGAAAATCGTGACTGGAGTAACGATTTTCATAAAGATTTCGCAGTTCTACGGCAGCTTTTGATTCTTCTCGTTTTGCTTCTACCAGTTGTAGTATTGTCTTAGTACCGCCAATATCACCAGCTAGTAACAATGTCATAGACTATATTCTCCTGAGCAAATGTTTAATTTTTAGGCGTTGCATAAATGTGGGATGATTTTAATAGTTTTGTGGAATGGGCATCTTGCCCGTTCCTAATATTTTCGGACAGGCAGGATGCCCACTTAATATTCATCCCAAAATTTCAGCAACGCCAATTTTTATTACTATATCGTGTTTAGTCACATAGTTAATTTGGGATTACTGGAAAGATAATGATCTATAGTGCTACGCATTAAGGTATTTGACATTTCTCAATTCTGAAACCTTTTGACAGTCTACTTTTCCTTTTAGTGTATAATTTATCTTAATTAGTCAAAAAGACATTTCTATGTAAAGTCTTTTTATAATCCTGATTATTCCTAACATTCTTTTTTCAGGGGTTGGTGAACCGAGCTATGAAATAATCGCGAGCGTGTTATTAAGAAACCGGGTTTGTTGGAGACATATTTCAGTATGTATCGGCATCTAAATATAAACCCAGTTTCTAGAAAACTAGAAAAATCATAAAAATGGTATTAGTTTCTCATCCCCAATATTTCATCAACAGTTAAACTCACATCATCAAAAGCTTTAATAGGTAAGCGATCGCCCCGGAAAAATTGCTGCTGCTGCTTATAACTATTTCCCACAATTTCCCGGTAAACTTCTACTAATTCTTGATTAATATCTATCAACCACACCTCATAAATTTCATTCTCAGCATACAAAGGTATTTTCACTTCCCGGTCATATTTAATAGTTGAATCTGCTACCTCTACCAATAACAATATATCTTCTGGTTGTGGATGTTTTTCAGCATAATAATCTTCACGCCATTGCAGCAAAACTAAATCTGGTTGTGGTTCACTCTCATCATTTAAGTCTATAGGATTTTGAATATCAACTATTGCTTTCCCAGATAAAAGTTTATTAAAAATTCTATTTAAACGCCTCACACAACCAGCATGAGGAATACCAATAGGTGCCATTTTAACAATTTCTCCCCCTATTAATTCTACTCGGTCATCCTCTTTGAGAATACCGACTTTAGCCATTTGATGATATTCTTTGACAGTAAACTGTCGTCTTTGTAATTCTACAACCATAATTACCTCTTTACTCTTAATTAACTATCTAATTATATCAAATTTGCTGCTACCAGATTTAATATTAGTTCTGAATTATGACTTCTAAATTCTGAATTTTCCTCTACCAAAATCAACTAAAAATAAGTAGGAACAGGGAAAAAGGTTTTGATAAATAAATTTACTTAACTACACTTGTCTTAATCTTCTTGCGTAAGTCCTGAAAATATTAAAACCCTACATACTTTGAGATATCTAATTTTGAAGATAGTAGACTACCATAAATAACAGCTTTAGGTAATGTCATCATTTTTTTTCAGTGATGTAGGTTTCTGGGCAATGTATGGGAGGGATGTTTTGCCAGAGCTATAACGAAAAGGATTGAAATTGACTTAAATTTAATCCATTGAAAAGACTATAAACAAACAAATAAATCTAGTCTTCCCAGTTTTTTTTATGGTTTATATAAAAATGATAATCATTATTATTCATAGCAATATGAGAATGAATACCATTCTCTTTGTGAATAAAAAATACAGATAATGGCGAAAAAGTTATTTAGATGTTAAACTACAAATAGGGTAAATTAAATGAAAAATGTGAATAATTAAGGAGATTAAAATGACTACTGTAACTCAAATGAAATGTGCTTGTGAATCTTGTCTGTGTATCATTTCCGTAGAAAACGCAGTGAAGAAGAATGGTCAAAACTATTGTTCTGAAGCTTGTGCTAACGGTCATCCCGATGGTACTACTGGTTGTGGTCACGAAGGTTGTAGGTGTCATAGTTAACAAATATTTGCTTGTAGGGGTTTGAAGACTAAACCCCTTATTTAGGTTTAGATAAGCCATCTTCCCTCCCCTACTCCCCTACTTCCTACACTACTCGACATTACTTTTACCAAAATTCGCCAGAAGTAAATAACAACAGGGAACCAAATAAAGCGCAATAAGAGTCGAACCACCAACACCACCAACGATCGCTATAGCCAAAGGAGGCCAAAAGGTACCACCTTTTACCAACAAAGGAACAAACCCGATCATTGTGGTTAAGGTTGTAGCAACTACATGACGAGTGGAACCCATAACAACTTTGCGAGTGGCTCGGCAATTCCCAGCGGATGCTTCGGAGTCTGCGAGGATAGCAGCCAAAACTACTACTGAGTCATTTATGGCAATTCCCACTAAACCAAATGTTCCAATCAGACCCATAAAACTGAAGTAATAGCCAAATAACCATAAACTGAAAAATCCTAAACCAATAGCGCAAATAGCGACTATTCCAATAATGACAGTTGCTCGGAAAGAATTTAAGGATAAGACCAAAATCGAAGTTGCTAACAAAAATAAAAAATATAAGAGGCACTGTAGCAAATAAACCAGCTTTTGCATCACCCTGTTTTTCCGACTCTCCGGCAATTTCAGACCAATACCCAGATGGTAACTCAAAGTTTGAATCATTTAACTGTTGTTGCCATCCTTTCATAACTTCGGAAGGTAAAATCCCAGCAGCAATAAAACCTTGAATCAAGTTTACCCGTCTACCATTACGTCTTTTAATAACTGAAAATTCTGGCTGTAATTCTACTTTTGCTAAAGCTGACAGGGGTATTGTATCGGTTGCACTAAATCGATTTTGATTTAGACTTGAACCAGTCGGTTGTAAGTCTAGAGATGTAATTTGACTAATGTCTCCTCGTTGAGCATTCGATACTCGCACCCGCACTGGTATTTCTTCGGTATCTTCAATTATTGACCCTCCTAAATTTCCCTCCAGTAAGGTTTCTAATTGTTGTGAAAGGGAGGCGCGATCTAATCCTGCTAAACGAACTTCCTCTTCATTCACTTGTAGTTGTAGTTGGGGTCGAATTTCGCTTAAAGTGTCGCGGGTGTGAATTACATTAGGGACTTGAACTAGAATACTTCTTGCTTGTTCTCCTAATTCTTGTAAACGCTTTAAGTTAGGACCATAAATTCTCATTTCTACTGGTGCATCCAAGGGAGGTCCTTGTTCTAATTGTCGAACCATAACTTGAGCGTCAGGAAATTCAGTATCAACTTCTGCTTGGAGTGCATTAACAAATTCTGGTTTAGCAATTAAATTTAACTGTACAATTCCTTGAGCATAATTTGAGTCTTGTCTACCTGATGCTAAGTTGTAGTAATACCGAGGGGAACTACCTCCTAAAAACCACTGAATTTCTTCAATTTCTGGATGTTTTAACATGAGGTTTCTGATTTCTATAGCCGTATTTTTAGTTTTTTCAATAGAAGTCAAAGCAGGTAATTCTAATTCTATTTGTATCTGGTCTCTGTCTGCTGCAGGAAAGAATTGTTCGGGTAGACTGCTAAATTTAATTAAACCAGTGATCGGTAAAATTAAACCTAATAATATTCCTAACCAGGGAGTAGTAAATAAAATGCGTAGACTGACTTGATAAAGTTCGGTTAAATAAGAATTTGTAAACCCTGTCGTCCACCATTTGTGTTGAAGATTGTTTAAATAATAATAACGACAAGTCGGGTATAGTTTGCCTGCTAAACCAGAAATTATTGTCACGGATAAAAATAATGAAGAAATAACAGCTAAAATTACATTAATGCCAATACCAAAAATAAATTCTCCAGCCGGACCAGGAAGTAATATAACTGGCACAAAAGCCAGAACCGTAGTTAAAGTTGATGCTGTTAATGGCAGAAATAAATGATTAATTGTCTTATTAATAGCAGCTTCAGGGTTTAATCCAGCAACTATATTTCTAGTAACTTGATTAACAACAATAATTCCTGTATCAATCAATAATCCTAAAGCTACAATTAATCCAGTGATTGACATTTGCTCTATCGGAACATTGAGAAATCTCATCATCCCTAAAACTATACAACTTGACAAAGGCAATACCAAGCTAACAACAGTTGCAGCTTTCCAACCCATTAAAAATACTGTAATCCAAAATACCAGCATCCCACTTATGAATAGGTTTAAAATCATACTTTTTAAGCGGGTTTGAATATAATTACTTTGATTAAAAATAATCTCCAGTTTCAGACCTTTACCAAGCTCTTTGCGGAATTTTTCTATCACTGTTTCCGCAGATTTTGCCCATAAATCTATTTGATAATCTGGTTCGACAAATGCAGCTAAAGCAGAAGCAGGACGACCATTAATTAATGCAAGTTCACTGGGTGGTTCAGCAATTGTTTTTCTTACTTCAGCAATGTCTCCAAGTCGAGTAAATTGCCCTTGATTACTAAAGCTAATTGGAATATTCCTAATCCGATCCAGGGAATCTAAATCTGAATTAACTTCTAAGATTAAATCATTATTTTGACCGCGAAATAGACCGGAAGAAACTTTAGCATCACTTTGTTGAATTTGTGCAGATAATTGTTGGGGTGTGAGACCAATACTAGCTAACCTAGCTGCATCAATTTCGACTACTATTTCTTTTTGAGGATTACCAATTTCAGCAACTTTTTCTGTCCCTGGCAATTCTAATAATTCATCTTTTAACGATTTAGATAAATTGGAGAGAATCGCATAATTGGGCTTTGTATCTTGTTCCCAAGTTAAAGCAGTAATCATAGCATAAGCTCTAGTTTCAAGTTCCTCTAATCGTGGTTTACTGACACCAACAGGTAATTGAGCATCAACTTGATTTAATCGCTCTCTAATTCTTAACCAAACTGTATCAGCGTTTATTTCTTCAACTGAATCTAATAATTCAATACTAATAGTTGAACTTCCCACCTTAGAAGTTGAAGTTCTAGTTTTAATTTCTTCAATTTCAGATAGTTCTGATTCTATTTTTTCTGTCACTAATGCTTCAATTCTTTCCGCATTAGCTCCCGGCCAAAAAGTTTTGATGACTGCAAAGCGGGAAGTTAATTCTGGATCTTCGAGTCGTGGCAATGTTAAAAAAGATGATATTCCCCAGACGAGAATTATTAGTATTGCTAGTATTAATAATCGAAAGTTCCGATAAAATAAAGTAGTCATTTCAGTTATCAGTTATCAGTTTTTCTGCTCTCAAAAAAATCTATAAGGTTTATCTTTGATAGCAATGATAATTTTGGCTTAGTTCTGTCACATTTGTTTTTATTGCGATGTCACAATAGAAAAATGTAGGAGTTTAGTATTCATATCAAATCCGGTAGTATCGGTGTAAAAAAGCGTAGAAACCGGGTTTATATGAAATACCCTTGTAGGGACGTTGCATGCAACGTCCCTACCATCTATCTCCGATAAACCCGGTTTCTTATACTACTCGGAAGCCAACGGATTTGATATCAAACCCTTACAGCAACTCTATTATAATAAAGTTTTCGCTAAACAGAAGAAAAAAAAGCCTCAAACCTAGACAGAGCAAAAATTCAACTTTTTCCTCCTGACTCCTGACTTCTCCCTAATTATTTATAACTGTTCATCCGGACATAATATAATTATTTTGGTATAGGGAAGTGTTGGGAGCATCTGGTTCCCCACACTTCCCCTGACTTCCCACATTACTTCACATTACTTTTACCAAAATTCGCCAGAAGTAAATAACAACAAGGAACTAAATACAGCGCCACAAGAGTCGCACCACCAACACCACCAGCGATCGCTACTGCCAAAGGAGGCCAAAAGCTACCACCTTGTACCAATAAAGGAACAAACCCGATCATAGTAGTTAAGGTTGTGGCAACTACATGACGAGTGGAACCCATGACGACTTGGCGAATAGCTCGACGGTTGCCCGTAGATGCTTCATCATCTTCTAGGATGGCAGCTAAAACTACTACTGAGTCATTAATGGCGATTCCCACTAAACCAAATGTGCCGATGAGACTCATAAAACCGAAGGGATAACCAAATAACCATAAACTGAAAAATCCTAAACCAATGGCACAAATAGCAACTGCACCAATAATGGCAGTCGCTCGGAAGGAATTTAAGGATAAAACTAAAATTGAGGTTGCTAACAAAAATACCAGAGGCAGGGTAGCAAACAAACCAGCTTCAGCATTACCTTGTTCTCCTGCCTCTCCAGCAACTTCCAACCAATACCCGGATGGTAATTCAAAGTTGGAATTATCTAACTTTTCTTGCCACCCTTTCAGAACTTCGGATGGTAAAACCCCAGCAGCAAGAAAACCTTGAATGGAATTTATCCGTCTGCCGTTACGTCTTTTAATCACGGAAAATTCTGGCTGTAATTCTACTTCTGCTAAAGCGGAAAGAGGTATTGTATCAGTGGCACTAAATCGGTTTTGATTTAAACTCGAACCAGTTGGTTGTAAATCTAGGGATCTAATTTGGTTAATATCTCCCCGTTGAGTATTTGATACTCGCACTCGCACTGGAACTTCTTCCGTATCTTCAATAATTGAACCTCCTAAATTTCCCTCTAATGAAGTTGCTAATTGTTGTGAAAGAGAGGTAGAATCTAATCCTGCTAAACGAACTTCTTCTTCATTTATTTGTAGTGCTAATTGAGGTCTAACTTCACTTAAAGTTTCACGGGTATGAGTTACATTCGGAACTTGAACTAACAGACTTCTTGCTTCTTCTCCTAATTCTTGTAAACGTTTTAAATTAGGACCATAAATTCTGATTTCTACTGGTGCATCAAAAGGAGGTCCTTGTTCTAATCTTCTAATCATAACTTGAGCTTCAGGAAATGCAGTATCAACTTCTGCTTGAAGTGCATTAACAAAGTCTGACTTAGCAATTGAATTTAACTGTAAAAATCCTTGAGCATAATTTGTAGCTTCTCTACCTGCTGTTATGTTGTAATAATATCGAGGAGAACTACGTCCTAAAAACCATTGCACTTCTTCAATTTCTGAATGCTTTAATAATAGGTTTCTGACTTCTATAGCTGTATTTTTAGTTTTCTCAATGGAGATTAAACCAGGTAATTCTAATTCTATTTGTACTTGGTCTCTGTCTACTTGAGGAAAGAATTGTTCGGGGAGAGTACCAACTTGAATCAAGCCAATTATTGGTAAAAGAAAACCCAATAATATTCCCAACAAAGGAAGACTAAATATACTTCGTAGACTGAATTGGTAAACTTCAGCTAAAAAGGAATTTGTAAATCCGGTTTTCCACCATTGTTGTTTAGTATTCTGGGAATAATTATCATAGTTATTATTGTATAGTTTTCCTGCTAAACCAGAACCTACTGTTAGAGACAATATTAAAGAAGAAATAACAGCTAAAATTACACTAACGCCAATAGTACCAACAAATTCTCCAGAGTTACCAGGAAGTAATACAATTGGCAAAAAAGCCAAAGCTGTAGTTAAAGTAGATGCTGTTAATGGCATAAATAAATGATTAATTGTCTTATTAATAGCAGCTTCAGGTTTTAATCCAGAAGCTATATTTTTACTAACTTCATCAACCACGATAATTGCTGTATCAATCAATAATCCTAAAGCTACAATCAATCCAGTTATTGACATTTGATGTAGAGGAATATCGAGAACTCTCATCATTCCTAAAACCATACAACTTGATAAAGGCAATGCCAAACCTACAACAATTGCCGATTTCCAACCCATCAAAAATACTGTTATTCCAAATACCAGGATTCCACTAATTACTAGATTCAAAATCAGACTTTGTAAACGGGTCTCAATATAACTACTTTGATTAAAAATAACCTGCAGTTTTAGACCTTGACCTAAGTCTTTGCGGAAATTTTCTATAGCTGTTTCTGCCGATTTTGCCCAGAGGTCTATTTGATAATCTGAATTAACAAATACAGCTAAAGTTGAAGCAGGATTACCATTAATTAATGCCAACTCATTCGGTGGTTCAGCAATAGTTTTTCTGACTTCAGCAATATCTCCAAGTCGAGTAAATTGCCCTTGATTACTAAAACTAATTGGAATATTTATAATCCTATCCAGGGAATCTAAATCTGAATCAATTTCTAGAAGTAAATCATTATTTTGACCGCGAAATAGACCAGAAGAAACCTTAGCATCACTCTGTTGAATTTGTGCTGATAATTGTTCGGGAGTAATACCAATACTAGCTAATTGAGCAGCATCAATTTCTACTAATATTTCTTCTTGAGGATTACCAATTTCAAAAACTCTGTCTGTTCCTGGTAATGCTAATAATTCATCTTTTAACAATTCAGATAAACGGGTAAGAATTGCATAATTAGGTTCAGTATCTTGTTCCCAAATCAAAGAAAGAATCATAGCATAAGCTTTAGCTTCCAGTTCCTCTAGTCGTGGTTTACTTGTACCAGCAGGTAATTCGGGAGTAACTTGATTTAATCGCTCTCTAATTCTTAACCAAACTGTATCAGAATTTGTTTCTTTAACTGAATCTAATAATTCAACATTAATAATTGAAGTTCCTACCTGAGAACTTGAATAGTAGTGTTTTATTTCTTCAATTTCAGATATTTCTGATTCTATTTTTTCTGTGATTAATGTTTCTACTCGTTCCGCATCAGCTCCCGGCAAAAAAGTTGTAATAACAGCACCGCGAGAAGTTAATTCTGGGTCTTCGAGTCGTGGTAATGTGAAAAATGATGACATTCCCCAGACAATAATTATTAGTATTGCCAGGATTAATAGTCGAAAGTTTCGGTAAAATAAAGTAGTCATTTTAGTTATGATTTATATTTTAGTTAAGGATTTTTTTTGCTAAATTGATAATGTAAAAAAGCTAATTTTTATTTAAATTATTACATTAAATCTGAATAAAAACTATTATCCAGTCATTGCGACTGGAACGGAGTGGAAGGAAGCAATCTCTCGGATTTGAGAACTTCCTGAGACAAGAATTATTAGTATTACCAGGATTAATAATCGAAAGTTTCGGTAAAATAAAGTAGTCATTTCAGTTATATTTTAGTTAAAAATTTTGATGTTAATTACAGCTCGTAATTGGGCTTTAGCCCTATCTACAGTTCGGGCTAAAGCCCAACTACAAACAAAAACTTTTTTATCACTCATTATCCAGACATGGTATTACTCACTGAAAAATTAAGGTATAAAGCCTCTCCATTAATGGAGAAAAAAAATTATTTTTATTCAATCCTTCTATTACAGAAGAGGTAATTATTAATTGTTAATTGTTAATTATTAATTATTCACTCCCACTCCCCCTGTAATGTAAACGCCCCCCAATAATACGGACTTATCCCCTGCTCCAACATCTCCAACTGCGCCGCCCTTAACGCCTCCACAGGCGATCGCCCCTGCTCCAACATTCCTTGATAAAACTGTGACATCAAGTCTGCTGTTCCAGAATCATCCACTCGCCACAACGAACCTACTACCCGTTTTGCCCCCGCATACATAAACCCCCTTGTCAACCCTACCAAACCTTCTCCTTTAATATCCTTACCTTTGGCTGTTTGACACGCACTCAATACTACTAATTCTGCTGGTAAGTTCAGATTAAAAATGTCATTGAGTCGCAGGAAACCATTTTGCCAGTTACCATTTTTATCTACTAACGACATGATAACCCCTGATAATTCTGGTTGCCTGCCATTAGCAAAGCCGTGGGTAGCAAAATGTACAATCTGATATTTGCTTAATTCCTCACTTGTTGCTTTTTCTCGGTTAGCTTGGAAGTCGAAAACTTGAGTGCGTTCTGACTCTGGCACTAAAGCCATAATTGCTTCTGCTTCAGTGCGAGTAGCAGGAAGTCTATCCCACTCAATACCCGCATCCCTAGCCGATCTATCTAATTGTTGTGCTTCTAGGGGAAAAGCTTGACTCTGCTTTTCTGATGTAGATGCTATGGTGGTTTTATTACTGATAACTGATAACTGCTCACTGTTCACTGAAATGAGTCTGCTATCTTCCGGGCTAAATACTGGATCGGCAATAATAGCTACTTTTTTCGGGGCAAGTTTCCGAGATTTTGTGCCGTTGCGGATGTTGGCAATAGTAGTAGCTGAAGGCAGATGTACTATTTCGTGGTTAACTATTAAAGGTTGATAACCATCACTTTCTCCATCGGTATTTGGTATTGATAAGGCAGAAAAAGGAATTTCTTGTAAGAAGCGATCGCCAACTATTAATAGACGTTTTTTGTTTAATTTATCAGCAACTGGTTTGAGCAGAATTTCTGTCAGCTCATCAGCAGCACTATCAACTTTTGTCATATCGTTGTGTTCCCGTGGGTTTGTAATTTTAACCATCAATTCTATGGCAGCATTTTTAATTTCTGCCTGGGGAGGAAGTTGATAACTGTAGATGCTGTCTTTAGTGACTGCCCATAAATAACTCTTTTTCTCACCCAAGGAATATTGTAAAAGTAAGGTGTCGTTATCTAATACCTGTTGTTGAACTTGCTTGAGGATGAGGGGTTGAGGTTGGGTTAGTGCTGCATAATTTGGGCTGTTGGTACGAATTTTGGCGCGGAGTTTGTCGTATTCATCTATGAGTTGATCTCTTGTTTGTTCAATGTTAGCTTTTTGTTCAGGAGTGTATTCTCCACTGAGAAGTTTTATACGTTTGGTTTCGATGATATTGAGTTGTTTTTGGAGTTGTCTTTCTGCGGTAGCGAGTTGGGGATCTATTCCTTGGCGGATATCGACACTAGCTTCGTTGAGAAGTTCAAGGAGGGTTCTGGCTCGACTACGTTCGCTGGCATGGAAGGCTTTGCCATCGTAGCCTTGATTGGGGTTTTGTTTGTGGAGTTGCATAAGTAAGTCGATGTAGAATTGGTATCTATCATGGACGGTGGCAAAGTAAGAGGCGCGGAGTTCAGGACTATCAACTTTGGTACGGAGAGCTTCGATTATTTCTAGGGATTTTTCTATGACAGTTAGGCTTTCGGTGAGTTTGCCTTCGTCTCGTTTTACCCAAGCTATATTATTGAGAGTGGTAGCTTCCCCACTCCAATCGCCTACTTGCCGTCTGAGAGGTAAAGCTTGATTGTAGTAATTGAGTGCTAGTTGTTTTTCTCCTAAGTCATGGTAGACATAGCCAATATTATTGATCGTGGTAGCTTCCACTCCTTTATCCCCTACTTGCTGAAGTATAGGTAAAGCTTGATTGTAATAATTGATTGCAAGTTGTTTTTCTCCTAAACTATTGTAGATATAGCCAATATTATTAAGAGTGG
>NZ_JBNHER010000235.1:29140-29936 GCF_050015975.1 Dapis purpurea BLCC-M126
TAGCTTCCCCTCCTTTATTGCCTACTTGTTTGTATAGAGGTAAAGCTTGATTGTAGTAATTGATTGCAAGTTGTTTTTCTCCTAAGTCATCGTAGACATAGCCAATATTATTGAGAGTGGTAGCTTCCCCTCCTTTATTGCCTACTTGTTTGTATAGAGGTAAAGCTTGATTGTAATAATTGAGTGCTGTTTGTTTTTCTCCTAAACTATTGTAGACATAGCCAATATTATTGAGAGTGGTAGCTTCCCCACCCCGATCGCCTACTTGTCGCCTGAGAGGTAAAGCTTGATTGTAGTAATTGAGTGCTGTTTGTTTTTCTCCTAAACTATTGTAGACAACGCCAATATTATTGAGAGTGCCAGCTTCCCCTCGTTTATCCCCTACTTGCTGAAGTATAGGTAAAGCTTGATTGTAGTAATTGAGTGCTGTTTGTTTTTCTCCTAAACTATCGTAGACATAACCAATATTATTGAGAGTACCAGCTTCCCCTCGTTTATCCCCTACTTGTCGCCTGAGAGGTAAAGCTTGGTTTAAGAAAGTCAGTGCTGTTTGTTTTTCTCCTAAACTATCGTAGATACGGCCAATATTATTGATCGTGGTAGCTTCCCCTCCTTTATTACCTAATTGCTGAAATATAGGTAAAACTTGATTGTAGTAATTCAGTGCAAGTTGTTTTTCTCCTAAGCTAGAGTAAACAAGGCCAATATTATTGAGAGTAGTAGCTTCCCCTTCTTTATCCCCTACTTGTTTGTATAGAGGTAAAGCTTGCTTGAAGAAACTCAGTGCTGTTTGTTT
>NZ_JBNHER010000235.1:30036-32062 GCF_050015975.1 Dapis purpurea BLCC-M126
TTCTCCTAAGTCACTGTAGACATTGCCAATATTATTGATCGTGGTAGCTTCCCCTTCTTTATCCCCTACTTGTTTGTATAGAGGTAAAGCTTGATTGTAATAATTGAGTGCCTTTTGTTTTTCTCCTAAGTCACTGTAGACATTGCCAATATTATTGATCGTGGTAGCTTCCCCTCCTTTATTACCTACTTGCTGAAATATAGGTAAAACTTGATTGTAGTAATTCAGTGCCTTTTGTTTTTCTCCTAAGTCACTATAGACATTGCCAATATTATTGATCGTGTTAGCTTCCAATCCTTTATTCCCTACTTGTTTGTATAGAAGTAAAGCTTGATTGTAGTAATTGAGTGCCTTTTGTTTTTCTCCTAAGCTAGAATAGACATTGCCAATATTATTGAGAGTGATAGCTTCCCCTTCTTGATCCCCTACTTCCTGAAATAGAGGTAAAGCTTGATTGTAATAATTGAGTGCAAGTTTTTTTTCTCCTAAACTATTGTAGACAACGCCAATACCAAGGAGAGTAGTAGCTTCTCCTTCTTGATCCCCTACTTGCTGAAATAGAGGTAAAGCTTGATTGTAATAATTGAGTGCAAGTTTTTTTTCTCCTAAGCTAGAGTAGATAAGGGCAATACTATTGATCGTGGTAGCTTCCCCTCCTTTATTCCCTACTTGCTGAAGTATAGGTAAAGCTTGATTGTAGTAATTGAGTGCTGTTTGTTTTTCTCCTAAGCTAGAGTAGATAAGGGCAATACTATTGATCGTGGTAGCTTTCCCTCCTTTATTCCCTACTTGCTGAAGTATAGGTAAAGCTTGCTTGTAGTAATTGAGTGCAAGTTTTTTTTCTCCTAAGCTAGAGTAGACACTGCCAATACCAAGGAGTGTGATAGCTTCCACTCCTTTATTCCCTACTTGCTGAATTATAGGTAAAGCTTGATTGTAGTAATTGAGTGCAAGTTTTTTTTCTCCTAAGCTAGAATAGACAGTGGCAATACCAAAGAGAGTGGTAGATTCCCCTCCTTTATCCTCTACTTGCTGAAATAGAGGTAAAGCTTGATTGTAGTAATTGAGTGCTGTTTGTTTTTCTCCTAAGCTATTGTAGACAAGGCCAATATTATTGAGTGTAAGTGCTTCTATTCTTTTATCGCCTACTTGCTGAATTATAGGTAAAGCTTGATTGTAGTAATTGAGTGCTGTTTGTTTTTCTTCCAAGCTATTGTAGACAAGGCCAATATTATTGAGTGTAAGTGCTTCTATTCTTTTATCACCTACTTGCTGAATTATAGGTAAAGCTTGATTGTAGTAATTGAGTGCTATTTGTTTTTCTCCTAAGCTATTGTAGACACCGGCAATATTATTGAGTGTAAGTGCTTGCCTCTTCAAGTTACCCGTTTTTCTAAATAGCAATAGTGCCTCTTCCCATTTAGCAATGGCTTGACTTAGAGATTCTGCTGTACTTTGCTTATGTAGTTCCCTTCCCTCATTAAATAATCTTTCTGCCTCAGCATTGGGATCTGTTTGAGCCACAACTTCTCCCCCATTGACAATATTGGGCAACATTAATACAGGAAAACCGACATTAAAAACAATCAAACTATTAATACTAAGAATAGACAAGCGTTGCATCGGAGAAACCATAAATTTAACCTTTACCCCACAACTAAAATTTTCATTTATTATATTTCTGGTTTTAGAGAAGATATGCAATAGAGGGTGGTTAACAAACAAATGAGATTGCTACCTTTAGGGAAGGCTTCGCCTACGGCTAAGTTAACACTGTTTCCAAAAGGTTAACTGTTGGATTACCGCCTCGCAATGACAATTCACCTTACTATGTCATTGCGAGGGGGCTGGGAACAGCAATTATTTTTTCTTGCCAACCATTAAGCCCCCGTGGCAAGCTCCTGACGTTGTGAGATTGCTATCTTTAGGGAAGGCTTCGCCTACGGCTAAGTTAACACTGTTTCCAAAAGATTAACTGTTGGATTACCGCCTCGCAATGATGGTTACTATGTCATTGCGAGGGGGG
>NZ_JBNHER010000235.1:32162-70157 GCF_050015975.1 Dapis purpurea BLCC-M126
GCTAAGTTAATGCTTTCTGCAGAAAGTTAACTGTTGGATTACCGCCTCGCAATGATGGTTACTATGTCATTGCGAGGGGGGTGGGAACAGCAATTATTTTTTCTTGCCAACCATTAAGCCCCCGTGGCAATCTCCTGGCGTTATGAGATTGCTTCGGCTAAGTTAATGCTTTCTGCAGAAAGTTAACTGTTGGATTACCGCCTCGCAATGACAAGTTCACTACTGCGTCATTGCGAGAGGCGATCGACAATTAGTCAAAAATTACTTCTGACTTCTAACTTCTGACTTCACAAACTGTCCAGGAGCTAATTGATTAGTTCCAGTTGTCACAACCAAATCTCCCGGTTGTAATACTCCCCGCACCAGACTCCGATCGCCCTCCGTATGCAAAACCTCAACCATTCGTTTTTCAGTCTGATAAGTTCCCAGAGGTAAATCCAAATCTGACTTCTGGGGAGAAACCAGAGCAAAACAAGCCAATAACCCCCGCTCTCCCCAAATCAAAGCAGAAGTTGGCAACCAATATCCCTCGGCACTTTCAATCTGATTAAGTTCCAAACGAACAACAGTACCCGGAGCAACAGCTTGCGGTAGTGCCAAAATTACACTTTGAGTCCGAGTTGTAGAATCTACCTCTGGTAAAATTGATAAAACTTTTGCACTATAAGTTTTCTCTCCCACCCTTACTTCCTCCACACTACCTATTCTTAAACGACTAGCTTGACTTGGTGGCACCCCAACCCGAACTTTCCTGTCACCACCCTCCACAAAACGCACAACACTCTGGGCAGCATTAACCACAACTCCTTCATCTAAATTACGCACAGAAACAGTCCCAGAAAAAGGAGCATAAATAATACTTTTTCTCAAAACAACATCAATTTCAGAAATTTGTGCCTCGAAACGTTTAACTTCTGCTTTTTGAGCTTCTATTTGTTCGATTCGAGTTCCAGCAATAAGTTCATCTAACTGACTTTGCACCTGACGCACCCTAGCTCGTTGAGCTTCTATTTGTTCGATTCGAGTACCAGCGATAAGTTCATCCAATTGACTTTGCACCTGACGAACTCTAGCTTTTTGAACTTCTATTTGTTCGATGCGAGTGCCAGCAATAAGTTCATCTAACTGACTTTGTACCTGACGAACTCTAGCTTTTTGAGCTTCTATTTGTTCCGAGCGAGTTCCTGTTTGTAGCTTTGCTAATTCACTCTGCGCTCTCTCAAATCTAGCATTCAGAGTATCAGTCTCTGTAGAAGCTTCATCAAGTTGTTCTTGAGAAATTGCTCCTTCTTCATAAAGTCCTTCACGTCTTTTTTCTCTAATTTCAGCTAATTCTACTTGTTCCTCTAAGTCTAATAGTGCCGAACGCGCTGCTTCGATATCTTCGGTACGAGGTCCCGTTTGCAATTCTTGTAATTTGGCTTGTTCTTGAGCTAGGGATGCACGAGTCGCTGCAATAACTTCTATCCTCGGTCCCGTTTGCAGTTCTTGTAATTTGGCTTGTTCCTGAGCGAGAGATGCGCGAGTCGCTGCAATAACTTCTATCCTCGGTCCCCTTTGCAATTCTTGTAATTTGGCTTGTTCTTGAGCTAGGGATGCGCGAGTCGCTGCAATAACTTCTATCCTCGGTCCCCTTTGTAGTTCTTTCAGGTTGGCGATCGCTCTTTCTTTCTGGGCTGTTAATACTGCTCGTTGGGCTTTTGTTTGGCTAGTGTCCAGTTGAGCGATCGCTTGTCCTTTGGTTACTTTTTCTCCTTCTTCTATATATATAGATTGAAGTAAACCGGATTGTTCAAAACCTAGTTCGCTAGTTCGTTTAGCTTCTACAATTCCTGTATAACTTTGAGAAACTGAGTAGGAATTGACTAATTTTACCGGGATAGCTTGAACAGACAGAATATTGGGAAGAGAATTTTCTGAGGTGGTTTTAGTAGAAATCTTTTGATTCTGGAGAAATTTTAGACTGCCAAAAGTTATTGCCAAAATAATTACTAGGAGGCTAATCCCAATCAATTTCTTTTCTTTACCTTTTGGTTTGAAGTTGGCAGTCTCAGATTGAATTGGTAAAGTTTCTATCTCATCAGTTAGGATTTCTACTCTACCATTTGTTTCATAGGGTTTAGAGTCTAACAATTTTTTCTCTGTCATTGGTTTGTCATTTGAAGATTATTTGTCATTTCAGTTATTAGTCTTGCGCCTCTCAAATTGAGTCAAAGCAAGAGTTTAACTTTGTGCCTCCTGACTTTTGACCTTTTATTTTTAACTTTTGACTTTGATTTGCTATTAGCTACAGATTTTTCAAGATTTAATGTTTAGTTTATAAACAGTTTCTAGCTTAAATATATAGAAGTGTCACTACCATTAGGACATTCTCGCTACTCTCAAATTGAGTCAGAGCAAGAATTTAACTTCTAAATTCTAAATTCTAAATTCTGAATTCTATATGGCCATATTTTGGTTAACTTAGAATAAAAGTGGATTTTTAAAACAGTCGTTTGATTTACTAAAATTAAAACATACGTTTAAAATAATTGCAAGGGTAGCTGATTGATGATTAAATCAAATAAAGCTGCGTATTCTGGAAAACAAATACAAGATTGAATGGGTAAAAACTCAACTATTGATACAAAGGAGCAAATTCTCAATGCTGCCGAGAAACTATTTGCCTCTCTAGGCTTTGCCGGAACTTCACTAAGAGCCATAATTCGAGAGGCGGACGTGAATTTAGCTGCCATCCATTATCACTTTGGCTCCAAAGAAGAACTATTTAGTGCAGTAGTCCGACGAGTAGCACAACCCATTGTCGAAGAACAACTACGACAACTGACAATTCTAGAAGAATCAAATAACCTCCCTTCAGTGCCAGAAATTTTCACAGCTTTTATCACCCCTCCCCTACAGATGATTCAACAGGGATCGGAGGAATGTCGGATTCATGCACAATTTATGGGGCGTTGTCGTGCCGAACCCTACCCAGTCCAGAAACTAGCAGAGCAAGAATTTAGAAACAGTCAACAAAGATTTCTATACATACTAACAAAAGTGCTACCCCATCAATCTCCTACAGAATTGAAGTGGAAACTTGATTTAGTAGTTGCGATGCTAGTGCGCACTTTGAATCAAATGGAGCAATCAGAAATATTTAGTGAGGATAATTTAGTTGAAGATATTGATGAACTTGTGCAGCGTCTTGTGACTTTTATAAGTTATGGAATTAGTGCTTAATAATAGACATCTCCGGAAAAGAGGGAGTAGGGAGTAGAGAGTAGGGGAAAGAGTTGATAAATAAAACGCCGATAATTGATTTTAGAAGAAAATAGGTTTTACTCAAGACGATCGCTCTTCCAAGGTGGTTGGTTTTGTCAGGGGCGATCGCTATAATTAATAATTGATAATTACGCTCAAAAATAATTATCCATTATCCATTATTAAAGGAGGTTTAATGTTAGGGAAATCGACAAATAAAAACTGGTTCTCACGTTTTAGGTATGTCTGTTTATTTTTGGCGACTATCGTAGTTTTGATAAGTTGCCAAACAGCTTTAGCTAACGGTGATAGTAGGGAAAGTAATTTTTCAGCAGTAGACAATATCTGGCTATTATTAGCTGGCGCTCTAGTATTTTTTATGAATGCTGGTTTTGCTTTGTTGGAAGCGGGTTTATGTCGCAGTGAAAATTCTGTTAATGTCTTGGCGAAAAACTTAATTGTTTTTTGTGTAGCAGCGATCGCCTTTTGGATGTTTGGTTTTGGTTTTATGTTTGGGGATCGCTCAAATTCTTGTATAGAAAATAATCAAAATAACCAAAAAGTAGTGAGCTATCTGGGACATTTTACTCCTAGAACCGAATATAATAAGTCAGAGCAAAAGTCACAATTTATTCTGCTGCCAAAAAAAGAGGAGAATCCACTGGGTTTTCCAGAAGAAGGATTTTCTTGTTTACAGAGTAAATGGGAAAATCGCTCTATAGCATCTATATTTTTCTTTCAATTAGCATTTGCTGCTACTGCAGCTACTATTGTCTCTGGAGCAGTAGCAGAAAGGATTAGTTTTTGGGCATTTTTCTGGTTTAGTTTTATGTTGGTAGGATTTTTATACCCTATTATAGGTCATTGGGTATGGTCAGAATATGGTTGGCTCAAACAAGCATTTCATTTTAAAGATTTTGCAGGATCTACTGTTGTTCATACTGTGGGAGGAACTGCTGCTTTAGCAGGTGCTATACTACTGAAACCAAGATGGAATCGCTTTGGATATGACCCCCAAAAAGATTTAGATGATCGTGAACCACGGGAACCATTGCCTGATAAGTTTGAGAACCAAAAATATTTTACTTACTCAAGCAACTTAACATCTGCTACTCTCGGATGTTTCATTCTTTGGTTAGGTTGGTTGGGTTTTAATGGTGGTTCAACCACTCATCTAGGAGAAGTAGGTCATATCATAATAACAACTATAATGTCCGCAGCAACAGGTGGTATAGTTGCCATACTATCTACTCCCATAACTGCTTTATGGTCTCAAATATTTGAAAATAATCCAGAAACAGGAAAACCTGAACTTTTATCGCTGATTAACGGTATTTTAGGTGGTTTAGTTGGAGTAACTGCTTCTTCTGCTTATATTGATGTTCCTATTGCTATTCTCATAGGTGCTGTTAGTGGATTCATTGTTACTTTAGGTAGCTTACTGTTGAGGTTATGGAAAATTGACGATCCAGTAGGAGCTATTCCCGTTCATCTTTTTTGCGGATGCTGGGGTACTTTAGCAGTATCTTTGAGTCTTCAAGGTACTGAAGTATATCAGAAGAATGATAATGTTTTAGGGCAACTAGGAAACCAAATATTAGGATGGTTAATTGTTTTTACTGTTGTTTTTGTTCTCAGTTGGATAGTCTGGGTAATTATTGGGTTAATTTTATATAGTTTTGATATGATTATTGGCAATTCCAGAAAGCCATCTAAAAAAGGAAATTTTTTGGCAAAATTTTATAGGATAGCTAGACAAGGAATCAGAGTAACACCTACACAAGAAAAAGAGGGGAGTGATGGTTTCTGGGTAAATCCTAAAAATTCTAGAGATGAGTAATTTTAACTAAATATCTGGATATGCTGGACAATTATCTTTACCGATTTTCCCAAGTGTACTGATTATCTTTTCTCTGTCTTGGCGCAATATAAGCACCTCAAATTTATCTTTAGACCAGTTTTCTAGTTGTTGTTTAATCTGAGGAAGTTGAAGATAATGCTCTGATATTTCACAATATAACTCAACAGTTTCTTGGTAATTATTGTTACGGATTTGTTTTTTTGCTTCTTCGTCATAAAACTTATCTATTGGCTTTAATTGCTGGATCAAATTTTTTTTGTTTGTTTCATCCTCAAGTGAATAGGCAGGACATTTATTTCCTCCTTCATTTTGTTTAAAAATTTCATTAATGAAATTTCTTTTTTCTTCTATAGACAAGCTACTATTTGCTGCAATTAACTTGTTTATATATTGTTTAATTTGAGTTTTTTTTGCATATTTATCGGGAATAGAGCACAAAGTTTTTATGCCTGTATCAATTTTTTTATTATTCACTTCTTCCTCCCCATACTTGTGAAGTAATTCATAAAATTTTCCCTCAATTTCATTGAAATTAGGGCATTGCTGAATCAAACTTTTCTCCTGTCTAAATTTATTTAGGGTTTCTAATAGCTTTTCTGAAGTTCCTGATCCTATTTTACTGTCTATTTCCTTTGGTAAATCATTACATATAGGAGGAGGTTCTGTAGCTCTCATGATAAATATGACAATAAGAGTAATGAAAATTACAGGTACTAACAATAAAGAGAAAAACTTATAAATTTGATTAGGTCCTTGAGAATTATTGTTTCCATTTTGAGTAGGCATTCCGCCATTGTTGTTTGTTTCAGTTATATTTTGATTTGCTTGATAAATTTCCTGTATTGGTAGTCTTTCCTCGTCAGATAAAGGGTAATTTTTTAAAAGCCAACGCCGGACTAATTCAACTTTGATTTTATAACTTGTACCTTGTTTTTCTAGTTTTTCTAAAAAGCCATATTCCACTAAACGTTCTCCTGCGTGCCTTAAAACTGGTGTTGTTATTTCTCTAGTTTGTTTTATAATTTTTAGTGGGTCGATGTCTCTTTCTTGAATTTCTGCTACTGCACGAAAAAATAACTTTTCAGGTTTATTCAAAGGCTGTAGAAAACCTTCAAATACATATATTCCCTCTTGCATCGTTTGCTCTAAAATTAATTCTATATGCCTAGAAACAACCTGTTTGGTTGGTTGTGTTCGATAATATGCAAAAATATTACGGCATAGCAGTTGTGTCAAAGAAGGATGTCCTGCTGATAACTGCCAAATTGCCTCTATTGCACCTAGTTCATACTTTAGTATTCCTTGAGCTTGCTGAACAATCAGTTGTTCTGTATCCTTTCTATTTAGTAAACCAACTTCTATTGGAGTTTGTTTTTTTAAGAACTCTTTCAGATAAGTCATATCTTTTACTGGCCTGCCAAAAACTAGAATTGCAAATAGATTTTCTTCTTGCTCAACAGCCTTTTCTAGCGTATTAAATAAGTTTTTTCCCGCAGGCATCTTTTCATCTTTGCCTAAAATATCAAACTCATCTAGAAGGAGAACTAGTTTTTTACCTGGTAAATACTTATTAATAATCTTTGGCAAAAATTCTTCTATAAAAAATGTCTCTGAATGATTAACTAATTCTCTTACTTCATTAGGAAGTATACCAATAACTTCAGCAATTCTATCTGCCAAATCATTTAGTATTTTGTCAATTGGTTTATATTCGTATCCTTGAAGTGAAAAATCAACAAACTTAAAGCCTTGATCCTCAGTAATTAATTGAGGTAAACAATCTATCAATGAAGTTTTACCAATACGTCGTTGAACGTGCAACAAAGTTATTTTTTGATTATTTCTGAAATTATTTTCTATTTTTTCAATAATTTTTTTCCTGCCATATAGCTGGTCTTTGTTACGAATTGGCACACCAAAAATATAAGGATTTCCTGTGAAGTTATTGGTTGTATTCATTAAAAATCAAAATTTACCTATAAAATATTAGAGACTATCAGTCAAGTAAATATGAAGTATAAAATTGATGCTACAGATGATTTCTCTTCACACAAAACACTTCATTAATCTAGCCTTCTTTCAGAATAAAGAAAAGTTTTTCAAAGGCATACATAAGTAGCAAACATTTTAGTTTTTTGTATAAAAAGGCCAATTGTATAAAATTTTTACCCATCTAAATCATGATTATAACCTTAATAATTAGATATTTCTGGTTGTTTAATTATTATACGATCGCATCCATTTTCCCAGGCCACTATTCCTAATTTTATCGAGAAAAGATTTTTGACGAAATAATTCGTTTATTGTCTCTATTTCTGCTGTTAATGAAACTCTCTTTAACAACCAAAGTCGAAGTAATTCAATTTTCACTTTATAGATAGGGGTTACGTTTTTTCCTAATTTTTGTTCTCCTATTTTTTGCAAAAATCCCAAATTAACTAAATGTTCTGCTGCTTTAGTTAATTCTTCTTTCATTTTTTTTGTAAGCTTTCCATGATGCTTTTCTAATATCCCTAATGGATTAACAATATTTGATTTCGATAATTTTGTAGCCTCTTTTTGAGCTTCAGCTACTGCATATAGGACTAATTTTTCTATAGCAGATAAAACTTCTAAAGTGGATACAAAAGCAGCTTCACCTATTTCTAAAGATTCATCTATAATCCCTTTTATATCCTGGCGAGTTACATTCCATTGGTTTAGATTTCTAGCCTGTTGAAATAATTTAAAACACAGTAGTTCAGTATAGTAAGGATGTCCACTTGCCAATTCCCAAATTTCCTCAATTGCTTCTGGTTCATATTCAATAATTCCCTCAGCAATCTTAGTAATTAAACTTTCAGTATCAGACTTATTAAGTAATCCTAATTCTTGGTGAGGTACTTCTCCACCAAACAAATCACTTATAAATTCCAGACTATTTCCTTGTCTTCCTAAAAAAAGAACAATAAATATTTTTTCCTCTCTATGAATTAGAGAAATTAAGAAGTTGATAAACGGATTAATTTCACTACAAGTATCATCCCACAGAACATCAAACTCATCTAGGAGTAGAACTATATTTTTTCCTTCTAACCTATCAGATATCTGTTGTAAAAAAATCCTAACAAATAGTCTTGGCTGTACTTTTAAATCCTCCTGACTAGGAATAGTTATTGTACTTCCAGATATTCCCAACCAATCAACTATATCCCTAGCAAAGTCATACAAGATTTCATCCAAAGAATAGTGATGTTTATCTTCTAAAGAAAGTGGAACAAAAATAAATCCATCTACACTAACAGACCGAGAAATATAATTCACAAAGGAAGTCATGCCCATACGTCTTTGTCCATGCAATACCATTACCTTTGCCTTAGAAGTAAGTTGCTCTTGAATAAAACTTACTATTATTTCTCGTCGAAATAAGTATTCTGGAGTATAAATTGGGCGACCAATAGTGTAAGGATTTTTAATCAAAGTCATTGAATTTCAAATCATTAAGAACTAGATTCGATTAGGTTTGCACTATTATTTATCTTTTGATTGACTGAAAATTCCTAAGAATGGTTTGATAATAGGTTTTACAATTTTAATCACAAATGGTAAAGTTTCTTTTGCTCGATCTACTTGTTGAGCAATAATCTTGATTCCAAATCTATCAAACCATATTTCAAGCTTTTTAGGGTCTGAAATATTTTGAGCAAATTCTTGAATAACTAAATCTTGCATTAAAGAAGAATAAAAATTATATTTATCCTGCTCTGGGTTCTTATAGATAACACCTTTTTGCTCCAAAGTTGTCAGTATATAACTATTTCTATCAAATACTTTATCTATATCATCAACAGAATAACGTTTTCCATTCACCTCTCCTTTTAAATTGTCAATTACAATTAACTGCAAAAGGTTTTGTTCATCAGTCGTCAAATCTCTCCATATATCCTTAAATATCTGTTCTGTTTGATTTTTAAATTCTTCTTTAAAAATATTAATATCAATATCTCGCTTTGATTGAGAAAATAGATAAAATATATGACCTGCGTGTTGAAGTAAGATTGGATATCGACCAGTAATTTCTAACACTTTTTCTTTCTGAATATTGTCGGGAATAGAAATAAAAAAATCCTGATTAGGAGTAAAAAAATATTGCTCAATATCTTCCCGACTAAAAGGTTTTAAATCTACATATAGATAATGATTATACCAAGGAGAACCACCACGAGGAAGCTCTGGACCTAACTCATTCAATCTTCGGAATGCAGCAACAACTGTTGAGAAATATTGACCTTCTGTACTATGAACTGCTAGGTTACGCAACCCACTTAAAAATGTCTGCATTTCTCTAGATTTTTCCAGGTTATTAACATAGTCTTCTTGTGTACCAAGTATTCCATGATAGTCGTCTAATAGCAATAATAAAAATTTATCTTTTTTCCCAATGTGTCTAAGTATCTGACGTATGTTTCTTATCTCTATTCTTTCTGCTAACAAATCGTTAATCTTGCCCTGTAACTCTGCATCACCTTCAGCTTCATTTCTTAGCTCTTCTAATACTTTTTGCCAAAAACTATTTGGCGTAAATGAACCATCCCAGTTGTAATAAACAATCAAAGCTTCTGAAAAATCTAATCCTTTTTCATCCCAAAAATTACGAGATTTTATATAGTTGAGTAAAGATGATTTACCCATGCCATAACTACCGTAAATAGCTACATGACCGCGAATATTAATTTGGTCACAAATTTTGTCTAGTTCAGATTTTCTGTCAACAAACTTGTCTGGACGAACAGGTTTAGTCGGAAAGAATTCAATTCGTGGCATAATTTAGATAAATTATTTGACTTTCAGCTTGACTATAAATTCCAATTATATCAAAATATTTAGGGTCGCTAAATCTTGGACATCTTCTAGATTAATTAATTATCTCATTACCATATTTGTAAAGATTTGTCAAGCTAAAAATTGTCAAACAAAAAGGCAGACAAAACGCCTACCTGAAACAAAATTATATTGTTTAATTACAACTCAAATAATTAAGAAATACAATAATAATTTAATCAACCAAATCTATCAACTAAATATGTCAGAACAAAATATTATTACTATCGAACCAGGAAAACGCAGTGGAAAACCTTGTATTCGAGGTATGAGAATAACTGTCTACGATGTACTTTCCTATCTAGCTGCGGGGATGACTTATGAAGAATTATTAGAAGATTTTCCCTATTTAAAAAAACAGGATATTTTAGCTTGTCTTAGCTATGCTGCTGAACGGGAACAACAAACTTTAATAGTACCCAAATGAAACTTTTATTCGACCATAATTTATCCCCTCGTTTGGTTTCGCGTTTAGCTGATATTTATCCACATTCTAGTCATCTTTATTTTTTAGGATTAGACCAAGCTAGCGATCGAGATGTTTGGCAATATGCTCGCGATAATCAATATATTATTGTCACTAAAGATGCTGATTTTTATGATTTGGTAATTTTGCTTGGTTTTCCACCTAAGTTAATCTGGATTAGGGTGGGAAATTGCACAACATCTCAAATTGAGATACTTTTACGTTCTCGGTATGATGATATTGTAGCTTTGAGTCAAGATGCTAGTAATTCAGTTTTAGTTATATATTAATTTTCCTGATAACATAATATTTGCTATTTGTCAAACTACAAATTGTCAAACAAAAAGGCAGGCAAAAGCCCACCTAAAACAAAATTATATTGTCTAATTAAAACTAAGATAACATTGCCATTACACCACCAACAAAAGTTTGCAAATTATCCACTAGAGCAGTAGTAATTCCATGAGTAAAAGGTAAACTGTCAATTACCATTACTAAACACAATAACATCATGTAGTAGATAGAATACTTAAACAGGGATCGCGCTACATCTTTATTAGAAGGATCTTGTAACAACTGCCAAGCTTTTTTAATAAAAATTGCACCAAGGTAAGTCGCTAATACAGCATAAACTGCTCCACTTGCGTGTAATGGATAAACTAGCAATAGCGTCATCGGAATCAAAATCAGAGTGTAAACCCAAATCTGTCTAGCTGTTTCCTCATTTCCTTCAATTACAGGTAACATCGGAACGCCCACTTCCTTATATTCATCACGAATATAAATTGCTAAAGCCCAGAAATGAGGAGGAGTCCAGACAACAATGATTGCAAACAGTAACCAAGCTGCCCAACTTAATTCTCCTGTGACTGCTGCCCAACCTACTAATGGAGGAATAGCACCAGCAGCACCACCAATTACAATATTTTGAACGCTGTGACGTTTTAACCAGTGAGTGTAAATACCAACATAAAAAACTATTCCAGACATTGCCAACAATGCAGCTAGTAAATTAGCAAAAACTGTCAGCAAAGTAAATGATGTAGCAGCCAGGGTTAATGCAAAAATCAGAGCATGACGGGGTTGCACTCTCCCAGAAGGAATAGGACGCCAGCGAGTACGCTCCATAATATAGTCAATATCGCTGTCGTAGATACAGTTGATAGTATTAGCTGCACCAGAAGCTAAAGTTCCACCAATTAATGTAATGAATAATAGAAGGGGAGAAACTTCTCCTTCTGCACCCAACCACATTCCCGCTGCAGTTGTAATTAGTAGCAGTAGAATAATGCGGGGTTTTGTGAGTTGATAATAGCTTTTAATTACTTGTAGGATATTGTCATGGCGTCGTGGAAGACTATGAGAAATAACTTCTTGCATGGATTCTTATTTGTTAATTTTCTGTTTAAACTGGTTATTATTTCCGTCATCTAAAGTTTATCGGCAATATAAAAACGGATCTTAGTGCCAGTTAATTTTTGATGTTAGCCAGTTTGAAAAATTTAGTTACTTGTATAGCACTACGCATCTAGGTTATATCAAGTCTCATTTCCGGTAATATCGGTGTAAAAAACAAAACATAGAAACCGGGTTTGTATTAAATGCTCTTGTACGGACATTGCATAACAAAAATGCGTTTCATGTTGCGCAGCAAAACGTCCCTACCATTAACCTCCAACAAACCAGGTTTCTTATAACAGGTCATCTTTAGATTACTTCTGATACAGCTAAGGTTTCTAATCTAATAACTCACAAAAGAGGGGTATATTACTGTATCTATATTAACAATTAAGCATTTGCAACTTGGCGATCGCGTAAAGCAATAACAGTAAAAGCTACTAAAGTTCCTAATAATGCTGCTCCTATAGCTTGGTGAGACACAGTTAACAATTCTATTTGCAGACGTAACCGGAAAGTCATAACCCCTAAACAAATCTGAGCTAATACTAATAAACCAGACCAGTTTGCTAACTTTCGCAGCAGCGGATGTAAAGCAGAGGTGCGCCACGCCATTACTACTAAGGTTAATGTTGCTAAAGTCGGAGGAACAACACCAGCAAGATGACTGTTCATTACTGTGCAAAGTTCCGCAATGCCAAAACATTGATGCAATGCCCATTGAGAAGCAACTAACCCACCCAATAAACTTTGTAAATAGACGAAAATAGCAGCAGTTAATCCCACCCAAGGTAATTTACCAACGTTGCCAGTACCTTTGTATGGAATCATTGACATACCTATGACTAATAGAGTCATAAAGTAAAGTAAAGCTGTACCTAGATGAGCAGTAACAATATCAAAACGTAATAGTTGTGTTACTGTTAACCCACCGAGCACACCCTGGAAGACTATGAGACCTAAACCAAAAGTCGATGCCCACGGTAACCACCTTGGAAGTTCCTGTCTATGCCACCATGATAAACCCATCAGAGCGATCGCTCCAAAACCGATTAAACTTGCATCTAATCTGTGAAACCATTCCAAAAATACCTGTAGGTTCATTTGTGCCATTGGTACTAACTGACCATAACACAACGGCCAGTCAGGACAGGCTAAACCTGCATTCATTACTCTAGTAGCACTACCAATAGCCATTAATATTAAGGTTGCTACACATAGTTTCCATACTAAAGCACGAATGCGTTCCCGTGCTGGAGATTGGGAGTAAATAATTCCATTGTTATTTAAAACAGAGTTGGCCATAAATTTTACATTTTATTGTTACTAACTTAACAAAATACTCAGTATTGATAAAGCGACAAAGGTGAATGATTTTTGTTACTATAAAGGATAGTATTTGTATATCTGTTTGGCTTTAGAAAGTTTTCTGATTTTAATTTTTCTTCACAGTTTATTGCTGTATATGTTACCAACTTCCAAAAAAGTTTATTTTTAACTTTTTCTCCTTTTTCCAACCAGTAAAATATGAAATTTAAGAGTACATATTCAATTTTAACTTTCTTCAGTCAAAGTATGGGGCAGTTTTTCAGTGCAATAGTTAAAATAAAATAAACTTTGCCTAGAGAAATTGTAGATAAAATTGAGAGAACCTAAAATATTCCTAAAAAGTAACAATTATATCTAGTTATAGGTAGATGGTTAGTTTAAGCTAAGTAGTTGAGTATGACAACAAGTCACAGGCTCTTATAACTTAGGCTATGGTTAACAACTGAAACTAAAAACAGGGAAGTTTTGAACCTAATTAAACCAAGTTAATTTAAGTAGAGTTACCATAGATTTTAAGTTTGTGGAGAGAATAACTTATAAACTGTAGGAACCTGATTTTCTTGGAAATACCAAAGCAGTATCCAAAACTGAAACCAGAAATTTGGGTAAGTTTGGTTAAGTTCACCAGAACAAGAAAGTAACCTAAGTAAAATGGAAGAAAAAGAAAAAGTACCAGTCTCAGTAATAACTTTAGTAGTTGGTATAGTAATCACCATAATTAGCGTATGGGCAGGTCAAAATCATGGTCTGTTACCAGAGCAAGCTTCAGCACAAGCTCCTCTGGTTGATGGATTTTTTGACGTAATGTTTACTATAGCAGCAGGTCTATTTCTAGTAGTAGAAGGCACAATTGTCTTTTGTGTAATTAAATTTCGTCGGCGCAAAGGAGATGATGGGGATGGTGCAAGTTTTAGAGAAAATTTACCATTAGAAATATTTTGGACTGCAATTCCATCCATAATTGTAATTGGTCTTGGCATTTATAGTGTAGATGTATACAGACAGATGGGTGGATTCGATCCAAGTGGTACAATGATGATCAGCCATCATCATTCTTCATCTCACCAGCAAGTGGCGAAAATGCCTGGGGCTGCTATTGCTGCTCCCCTAATTGCAGATGCCGAAGGTATGGAATCAACAGAAGTAGCTGAAAAAGTTTCTAACAAATATGGTTTGGGAGCCACTCCTGGAGAGGGAGGAAAGCAAGCAGATGTGGTAGTTGATATCACCGGTATTCAATATGGTTGGCTGATGAACTATGCTGATAGTGGTGTCATGGCAGGAGAATTACATATTCCTGTAAACAAGGATATTCAAATTAATCTCTCTGCTAATGATGTAATTCATGCTTTCTGGATACCTGCTTTCCGTCTGAAGCAAGATGCAATTCCTGGTAAAGATACCCAATTGCGTTTTACAGCTAGTCAAACAGGAGTATATCCAGTTTATTGTGCTGAACTTTGTGGTGCTTACCACGGAGCAATGAGAACAACTGTTGTTGTTGAAACCCAAGAAGAATATGAAGCTTGGATAGCAGAAAATACTTTTGCTCAAAAGCCACAATTGAATCAAGCTGTAGCAGTAAATACTGCTGATTTATCAGAGTCGGAATATCTTACGCCCTACTCTCAGGAGATAGGAATTGATTCCGAAACATTAAATCAAATTCATTCAGCTTATCACTAAAAAAAGCTTTCTAGGATTTGATTGATTGTTCTATCAAATCCCTTTACTTTGGAGAATAAAATTCTACCATCAGTATTGGCAAAACTCTTATTTTGGTAGGGGTTTGGTCACCAAACCCCTACGATATAAAGTAAGAGTTACTGATAACTGATAACTGATAACCGATAACTCAAATGACACAAACACAAATTCCTTTAGATACTCAATCACAACCGGAAAAACCACATCCGGAAGCCTGGAAGTGGTATCACTACTTCGGCTATAACATAGACCATAAGGTAATTGGTATTCAATATCTGGTTACTGCATTCATCTTTTATCTGATCGGTGGTCTAATGGCAATGGGTTTAAGAGCAGAACTCTATACACCAGATCCAGATGTTCTCGATCCA
The DNA here is from genome assembly GCF_050015975.1 of Dapis purpurea BLCC-M126. Taxonomy (NCBI): domain Bacteria; kingdom Bacillati; phylum Cyanobacteriota; class Cyanophyceae; order Oscillatoriales; family Microcoleaceae; genus Dapis; species Dapis purpurea. The sequence goes on from NZ_JBNHER010000235.1 coordinate 47,401, forward strand.
AATGTCTACAACTCTTTCCTGACAAATCATGGCACGATAATGATTTTCCTCTGGATTGTACCTGCTGCTATTGGTGGTTTCGGTAACTATCTGGTTCCCCTAATGGTGGGAGCAAGAGACATGGCGTTTCCAAACCTGAACGCCATCGCCTTCTGGCTCAACCCTCCTGCTGGAGCATTATTAATTGCCAGTATAGCTTTAGGAGGAGCGCAAAGTGGTTGGACAGCATATCCGCCATTGAGCATTATCACTAATAACGCTGGACAATCTTTATGGATTCTCAGTATTGTGTTAGTGGGAACATCCTCAATTCTGGGTTCGTTGAACTTTATCACCACGATCCTGAAAATGAAAATTCCTAGCATGAAATGGGATCAGCTTCCCCTATTCTGTTGGGCAATTCTCGCAACTTCTGTTTTAGCTCTCTGCTCCACTCCTGTTTTAGCAGCAGGTTTGGTAATGTTATTATTTGACATCAATTTTGGCACCGGCTTCTTTAGACCAGAGATGGGCGGTGATGTGGTCATCTATCAGCACTTATTCTGGTTTTATTCTCACCCAGCAGTTTATCTGATGATTCTGCCAATTTTCGGCATTCTCTCAGAAGTTATTCCTATTCACGCCCGCAAACCAATATTTGGTTATAAGGCGATCGCCTATTCTAGTCTTGCTATTTGTGTAGTAGGTTTGTTCGTATGGGTACACCATATGTTCACCAGTGGAACTCCTCCTTGGATGCGGATGTTCTTCACCATCTCTACTCTAATCGTTGCAGTTCCCACAGGAGTCAAAATCTTTAGTTGGGTAGCTACTCTCTGGGGTGGAAAAATTCGCTTCACCAGTGGAATGCTTTTTGCCATTGGTTTATTAGCAATGTTCGTTATGGGTGGACTCAGTGGCGTAACTATGGGAACAGCTCCCTTTGATGTTCACGTCCATGATAGTTACTATGTAGTAGCTCACTTCCATTACGTTCTATTTGGTGGGTCAGTGTTTGGTTTGTATGCAGGTATGTATCATTGGTTCCCCAAAATTACAGGTCGGATGTACAACGAAACCTGGGGTCGGATTCATTTTGTCCTCACCTTCATTGGTACTAACATGACATTCCTACCTATGCACGAATTAGGTTTACAGGGAATGCCTCGTCGAATTGCCATGTATGACCCTAAGTTTGAATCTATCAACCATATCTGTACTTATGGGTCAATTATCCTTGGTTTATCCGTAATTCCATTCTTCATCAATATGGTTTGGAGTTGGATGTATGGGCCAAAAGCTGGCGATAATCCTTGGGGTGGTTTATCTTTGGAGTGGACTACTAGTTCACCTCCTATAATCGAAAACTGGGAAGTATTACCAGTGGTTACTTATGGTCCTTATGATTTTGGCTCGAAGAAAACTCTTGGTATTCGAGAGCGGTTTAAGCTGATTTCTCAACCCAGTTCCAAGGTTAAGGAAACAGGTGTGCCTGTGTCTGAAGCTGATTCTTCATCCTTATATAGTGGTTCTGGTGATTCTCAGAATCCTCCAGGGGAAAATTAGGTATAAGTAATAACACTTTGTATTAGGTTGAGGTAATACCGTTTCACGGAAGTCAGAAGTCAGAAGTTACATTTGATAGACTAAAAACTTTGACAATACAATAGTTTTAGCAAATTATTAAACATTTAAAGTTTTCAACTATTTGTGACATCCTTAAAGTGAATTGGTATAAATTAACTCAAACTAATACAAGGTTACTAAATACTTAAATATCCAACCTCAGAAATTAATTTTGTTGATTTAGGTACAGAAGATTATGCAAGGTTCAACCATTGATACAACTAATAATTTAGTTGATACTTCAGTTCATTCGCCATCAGTAGAAGCTGCTCATCACGAAGAGCATCAGGATTTAAGAGTTTTTGGATTATTAACGTTTCTTGCTTCTGAATCTTTAATGTTTGGAGGCTTATTTGCTGCTTATTTAATTTATCGAGCAAATGCGGGAGTTTGGCCTCCTGAAGAAACAGAGGTAGAGTTGTTATTGCCGACAATTAACACTATTATTCTGGTTTCTAGTAGTTTTGTAATTCACAAGGGCGATACTGCAATTAAAAAGAATGATATCTCCGGAATGCGCTTATGGTATTTAGTTACAGCAATCATGGGGATCATTTTCTTAGGCGGTCAGGTTTATGAGTACATGACTTTAGGTTATGGTCTGACTACTAATGTATTTTCCAACTGTTTTTATGTGATGACTGGTTTCCACGGTCTCCACGTTTTTGTTGGTGTATTGCTAATTCTTGGTGTGTTATGGCGTTCCCGTCGTGCTGGTCATTACAATGAAGAAAAGCACGTTGGTATTGAGATGGCAGAAATATATTGGCACTTTGTTGATATTATCTGGATTGTTTTGTTCACTTTACTTTATCTTTTGACTCAATTTTAATCCAGATATTTCTGTCGATAAATTATATCAACTTTTGCTCAAACCTTTGTAGGGATATTCCATCGAACATCCCTACATTTTTTTTTATATCTGCTTAATTCAGTATAAAAAAATTTTCTCCTTTCTCCCCTTTTTTTTCCTTGACCTTCTTTATTTATCAACGGCGGAATTCTGTCCGCTCAATATAATAAACTCTCAAACTAGGTTCACCTTCTACTAATTCACTAAATTTGTCTACTATACTTTGCGCATAAGGAGTTGCTAAATGCTTATCAAGGGAACCTCTACTTTTCCACTCTTCAAAAAATATAAATGAATTGGGATAAGTAGTTTCTTCATAAACATTATAACTAAGATTACCTGGTTCTTTTCTTGTTTGTTTAGTAGCTTCTGTAGCTAGTTTGATAAATTCTTCTCGTTTCTCTGGTTTGACAACAAATCTTGATGATAGTGCTACAGGTAATCCCATAAATTCTGTTCGAGGTTGTATGGGAACTTGACTTACTTGGTTGTTTTTTCGTTTATTTTTTTTATTTGCCAATATAAGTTTTTCATTACTATTATTAGCGACTGTTGTTTCTGTTGTTGAAACTGGTGTTGATGATAAATTATCAGTACTATTTGTATTTTCTAGCTGAGATTGACAACCAAGTAAGCATCCACAAATTAACCCTCCAATCATCAATTGTTTGGTTGATTTTAAATTCATATTATGCTCAAATTTTTCAAAATTAAACATATTATTTCCTCTTTCAATTAATTGTTGAAGGTATTTTAAATATCGCTAATTTTTATATAAAAATAGCAAAAACCCAGGGTTTATTTTGCTACAAAAAATTTATATTATATTTCTTATCATTATCTGTTATCTGTAGCTTTATTCAAATTTTAAAGTTGAAAATCTATACTTTGAAAGTGATGAATCTTAAAGCTAGGTTCTTTAACAGATATTTCCTTTATTTTCTGCTCTTTTGTTTTATGAGCATCAGTCGCTATAAATTTCTGCAAAGATTTTTTACTCTTCCATTCTTCAAAAATCAGGAAAGAATTAGGATTATTAATCTCTTCGTACAAACTATAGCTAATATTGCCAGAATTCGTTCTCACTTTGGGAATAATATCATTAATTAATTGAATAAATTCCTCTCGTTTGTCAGGGATAATCTCAAATCTTGAAGATGCTAAAATTGGTAAGCCTGAAAATTCCGTACCTTTGCCATCTTGTGCTATTACCTGCGCTATTAATTTATTTCCTGACTCTACATTTGCTAAAGCTATTTCCGGACTATCAATATTACTGTGATAAACAAATTTTTCACATCCATAAATAGAACCGATTAGTAACAGCAGCAAAGCAGATTTCCCTAAAAACTTGAACCTACTATTACAGTGAGAAAACATTTGTTTAGAAATTATATTACATACACAACAACTATACGAATTATAGCTGTTTTAGATCAAGTTGTCATTAGATTAATAATTTTTCTATATTTGCTTTTTTTTCACTATTACCAAAAAATCAGGTTAATATCCTCACCTTTTAAGGGAATGAAAAAAAAGAAACTTCACTATTTCAAGCCTCTGACTTCATCTCAAGGTACTGATAACTGAGCCCTGAAATGAGAGTTGTGTAGGCTACTGATTAATTTTTCGATAATGATTAGAATAAATTCACTTTAGTAATCATACTTACCAACAAAAATAAGCTTTTTGATAACCATACTAAATCCGATCAAAACATCTAGATGCTAGAGGAAAAAAGAAATTTTTCAGAAATACTAACCCTATTACCCATTGGCTATTGCTATACAATGACAACTTATGCAGGAATTATCCTATAGGACTAAGCATTTAAGGCGCGGACATGGGTAAATTCTATTTGCGGAGCATTGACCTAGGAAAAAATTGGTCACAAATTACTTTTGACTTTTGACTTTTGACTTTTGACTTGTATATAGCGCTATAATTTATATCTAAAATCTAAAATATTAACTATGGATATTAAACGAGTAATTATTGCTCATAAAGCCAGAGATGATATGAGTCGCCATTATGCAGAACAATCTGCTAGACAATTAGAACATAGAGGATGTCAAGTATTGATGGGTCCAAGTGGACCACAAGATAATCCTTATCCAGTTTTTCTTGCCTCTAGCACTCATAAGATTGACTTGGCAGTGGTTTTGGGGGGAGATGGTACTGCATTAGCTGCCGCTAGACATTTAGCAGCAGAAGGTATTCCTATGTTGGCAGTCAATGTAGGAGGACATTTAGGCTTTTTAACAGAAAATTTTGAAGATTTTAAGGATACAGAGAAAGTATGGGATAGGTTGTTTGAAGACCGCTATGCCGTACAACTGCGAATGATGTTACAGTCAGCAGTATTTGATGGCGATCGCTCAAATCTTAAACCAGCAAGCGATCGCTTTTTAGGGTTGAATGAATTTTGTATTAAACCTGCTTCTGCTGACAGAATGCCTACTTCTATTTTGGAAGTAGAGGTTGATGGTGAGATTGTAGACCAATATCAAGGGGATGGATTAATTGTTGCTAGTCCCACAGGTTCGACTTGCTATACTGCTTCTGCTAATGGACCAATTATGCACGCTGGTATGGCTTCCATTTCTGTAACTCCAATTTGTCCTTTAAGCCTTTCTAGCCGTCCTATTGTACTTCCTCCTCGTTCTATCGTCAGCGTTTGGCCTTTACAGGAAAATGATCTAACTACTAAACTTTGGGCAGATGGAGTCTTATGTACTGCTATTTGGCCGGGACAAAGAGTAGATGTGCGTATGGCGGATTGTCAAGCTAAGTTTATTATTTTGCGGGAAAATTATTCATTTTTCCAGACTCTCAGAGAAAAACTACAATGGGCTGGTGCCAGAATTAAGTATCAAAATTACCATCGGAGTAGTTAGGGAGATGAGGGTGATGGGGTGATGGGGAGGAGAGGAGTAAGGGAGTAAGGGAGTAGAGGAACAAGTAAAAAATATTTATCCCGTCATTTGTGCGACATTAATCACCGAATCTGCTGTAAGTAGTTTCAATGAGGAAAAATTTATTTAGCTAAAGCTAATTGTAATGCTTATAGTAATACCCATTACGAAAAGTAATGCTATACTTAGAAAACACCTCAATTATCAAGTAATTAACATCCGCCAATAACCTGTTTAATAATTATTAGCTAGTTAGTATTAGACATCCCTAGAAAAGAGGGAACAGGGAACAGGGAATAGGAAAGAGCAATTGATAATTTATGGATAATAATTGATTTTATTTTTCATTTTTGGAGAAGTATATTAATTATTTTTATTTTGACTTCTCACCCACTCCCCTACTCTCCCATTACCTTACTCATCTCCTCAAAAAAGTGTAGCAAACATTTATCAAATTGGTATAGTATGGGATTTATTCAGAGCAGAAAAATCATCAAAGTTGGTTTAATTAATCTGCTTTTATTAGTAACTATATTAAGTTTGGTTGAAGGTCTATCTAGTATATTATTGCTTTTTAATAAAATTAGTAAAGTTCAACCAAAGAGTGAAATACGCCACACTCAATATGATAAACTATTAGGATGGGTGAATATTCCTAATGTGAATATTCCAAATATGTATGGTGAAGGGATATATTTTCGGACAAATTCTCAATCATTCAGAAATAACAAAGATTTTACTATTAATATTCCCCCTAATAAAGTTAGGATAATTTGTTCTGGGGATTCTTTCACAATGGGATGGGGTGTTAGTAACCATCAAACATGGTGTCAATTATTAACATCTATAAATCAGCGTTTGCAAACTATTAATATGGGTCAAGGAGGATATGGTGTTGACCAAGCTTATTTGTGGTACAAACGTGATGGTAGTAAGTTTGAGCATAATATTCAGATATTTGCTTTTATTACTGATGATTTTGTGCGGATGCAACGTGCAAAGTCTTTGGGTTATGGGAAACCATTATTGTCTTTAGAAAATGGCGAGTTAGTTAATCATAATTTTCCTGTGCCTAGGGGTTCTTTTTTAGTTCCAAAAATTACAGAAGGTAGCAGATATATTCAAGAGTTAAGATTTTTAGGTTTCTGGCAAACATTGTTTCCGAGAAAGTTGGAAACTGATAGTCAATATATTGCTCAAACTCCTGCTATAGCTATGAAAATATTTGAGGAGTTGGCAGAAATAAATAGAGAGAAAAATAGTAAATTGGTGGTGCTTTATTTGCCGATTCGTTCTGACTATTATGGAAATGAATCGGATTTTTGGCGACAATATCTCCAAGTTGAGTTAGAGAAACGTAATATAATTTATATTGATTTGATTGCTGAATTTAGAAAGAGAATGCCTAATGAAAAAGTAGAAACAGCATTTTTAGGTGGTGATGGGCATTATTCTGTATTTGGTAATGAATTTTTTGCTAATGTTTTGTATGAAAAGTTGTTATCTTTGCCGGAAGTTGCAGTAATTTTACAGCAGTAGAAAATGTTAATTTTTAATTCCATTCAACAATAAGGAGTAATATCTTCTAAACAAACATCAGCTAAGAAAGTTAGAGCGCGAAAACGTAAACTAATTATTTCATAGTAAAAAGGATTCAATTTACACATAGGTGGAATCTTTAAAACTGTACGCCCCAAAAATTTAACATCTCTGGCAAAAGGGCATTGAGCCGGAATTAATTGGCATAATTTTTGAGCGAATTCAGGATTATTAATATCTATCCCATTAATAAAGTTGCGACCAGGTTGTAGCAAAATATCAATTAAATTTTCAGGATAATTGTTTGTAGTAGTTTGCATTTTTATACCTCCAATTTTTCTGAATATATTGTTATATCATGTTCGGTTGAATGCTTACACTTGGGAAGAAGGAAGGCAGAAGGCAGAAGGCAGAAGGGAATATTGGTTTAAAGGAAAAAGGTTTTTTATAACTGATTATCCGAACATGATATTATTAGATAACTCAAGAAATTTCCGATTTTTCTGCCTCCCTATTACAGAAAATTCGGATGACTGAATTACCTGTTGCATCCTAGAGAAAATTCCATTTAACAATAAGGAGTAATATCTTCTAAACAAACATCAGCTAAGAAAGTTAGAGCGCGAAAACGTAAACTAATTATTTCATAGTAAAAAGGATTCAATTTACACATAGGTGGAATCTTTAAAACTGTACGCCCCAAAAATTTAACATCTCTGGCAAAAGGGCATTGAGCCGGAATTAATTGGCATAATTTTTGAGCGAATTCAGGATTATTAATATCTATCCCATTAATAAAGTTGCGACCAGGTTGTAGCAAAATATCAATTAAATTTTCAGGATAATTGTTTGTAGTAGTTTGCATTTTTATACCTCCAATTTTTCTGAATATATTGTTATAGCGCTACGCGTAAGTCAAAAGTTAGTAGGAGTGATTTCCTACGGAATGCTTGATGCTTCGTAAACGCGAATCATCCGTACAAAAGTTAAAAGTAATCTTTAAACTGAATTTTCAGTTCCCAAATTCTTTCTTAGGTCATACTAAGCCAACGCAAACAGGAATTAATCATAAATAATTACTGTTGCTGATTAGCTATAATACCCAAGAAAAAGTATTCAAATATTCCACAGGCGATCGCTGATTTTGCCTGATAATTAAGATATTAGTATTCAGCTATTTCCGAGGAAGATGGTTAGGATTTATACTCTCAACATTTCCTAAATTATTAACTGAATAAGTCTGAGAAAATGACTCTTTAATTTACTTTTCTCAAGTGCTACTGGACATATACTTAACTTTGTTTTAGTTCCATATTTCTAAGATACATATAATCAAGACGGATAGCAAGATTGTTTTTATATAAAAAATATTTATCAATTATAGGCAAAGCTTATTAAGCTAGCTCAAAAGCTTTTAGGATATGCTTTGTAGCACTATGCAAATAGGTGTTTGACACATCTAAATGCTCAAACGAGACTTTTGTCAGTGCGAATGGCCATTCGCCCCTACTGACTTTTAACTTGCGTGTAGCGGTATAATCTGAGGATATTTGACCAAATATTGGCCGAAACTAGATAAAAGGCCATTTGTGAGGAGAAAAAATTTATAGATATGAACATCTTAGGAATCTCAGCTTATTACCACGACAGTGCCGCCGCCCTCGTATGTGATGGAAAAATTATCGCCGCTGCTCAAGAAGAAAGATTTTCTCGTAAAAAACACGATGCCAGATTTCCGAAAAATGCTATTTCTTATTGTCTGAAAGAAGCGAACATCGAATTACTTGATTTAGACCAAATAGTTTTCTACGACAAACCTTTAATTAAATTCGAGCGACTTCTGGAAACTTACCTTAGTTATGCTCCTAAAGGTTTTCGCTCTTTTCTGATGGCAATGCCAATTTGGTTAAAAGAAAAATTATATCTGAAAACCGTTTTAAGAAAAGAATTCTCTACATTAGGTCAGTGTAAAGCATCCCATCTTCCCCAACTGATGTTTACCGAACATCATCAGTCTCATGCAGCTTCCGCATTTTTCCCTAGTCCGTTCGATCGCGCTGCGGTAATGTGTCTGGATGGAGTTGGTGAATGGGCGACTACTTCGGTTTGGTTGGGAGAAGGAAATAAACTGACTCCCCAGTGGGAAATAGATTTTCCTCACTCTTTAGGTTTGCTCTATTCAGCTTTTACCTATTACACAGGTTTCAAAGTCAATTCTGGGGAATACAAACTTATGGGTTTAGCTCCCTACGGAGAACCTAATTATGTAGATTTGATTTTAAATAATCTGATTGATTTAAAAGCTGATGGTACTTTCCGGTTGAATATGGAATATTTCAACTATACGACTGGGTTGACCATGACTAATGAGAAATTTGACAAATTGTTTGGCGGACCTCCTAGGAAAGCGGAAACTAAAATTAGTCAACGGGAAATGGATATTGCTGCTTCTATTCAGAGAGTGACTGAGGAAGTAGTGTTGCGTCTGAGTCGAACGGTGCAAAAAGAATTGAATGCTGACTACCTTTGTTTGGCGGGGGGAGTTGCTCTTAATTGTGTGGCGAATGGTAAGATTTTACGGGAAGGAATTTTTAAAGATATTTGGATTCAACCTGCAGCGGGAGATGCTGGTGGAGCGTTGGGTGCTGCTTTGGCTATTTGGTATGAATATCACGATCAACCGCGAGTCATAGAAAAGGTGGTTGAGAATATTCCAGAAAAGGAATTAATTTCTGTGGAGTCTGGAAATTCTGCTGTTTCTGTGGCAAAACCTCCTGTTTGTCGCGCTCCTAATGACATGATGCAAGGTGCTTATCTCGGACCTAAATTTGCAGATGCGGAAATTCGGGAATATCTGGATGCTATTCAGGCGAAATATGAATATTTGCCAGATACAGAATTAATGCCTCGGTTGGCAGAAATTTTAGATAACGGCAATGTTGTCGGATGGTTTCAAGGTCGGATGGAATTCGGACCCCGTGCTTTGGGAGGACGGTCTATTATTGGCGACCCCCGGAATCAAAAAATGCAGTCGGTGATGAATTTAAAGATTAAGTATCGGGAGTCTTTTCGACCTTTTGCTCCTTCGGTTTTGGCAGAACGAGTTTCCGATTATTTTGATATCGAACATTCTAGTCCTTATATGTTGTTAGTAGCTCCGGTGCAGGATAATTTGTTAATTCCCATGACTGAGGAGCAAAAGCAGTTGTTTGGAATTGAAAAGTTGAATGTGCCGCGATCGGAAATTCCGGCAATTACTCATGTGGACTATTCGGCAAGAATTCAAACTATTCATCAGGAAACTAATCCTCGGTATTATGATTTGATTCGGCATTTTGAGAAGTTGACCGGATGTGGAGTAATTGTGAATACATCTTTTAATGTAAGAGGTGAGCCTATTGTTTGTACGCCCGAAGATGCTTATCGGTGTTTTATGCGTACAGAGATGGATTATTTGGTGGTGGAAAATTTCTTGATGGCGAAGACTCAGCAGATTCCTTGGGAAAAGGATGAATCTTGGAAAGAGGAGTTTGAATTGGATTAAAGTTAAATCAAAATTCAAAAGTTAAAATTAGTCTGTTATGAGTGGATTCGTTATATTGCCACTCAAACAGAATTAAATTTTTAATTTTAGCCAGAACTCTGGATAAGTAGTATAAAACTATATTAATGCACTAGATGTGTCAATATCTATTAAGATAGGGTTTAACAATCAAAAAAGATAGATCAGAATTTAGATCTATCTAAATTTATAATATAAATTTATAATATAAGTAGTTAGTTAAAAACTATAGAATTTTAAGTTTAGGTGTAAGCTTTATGGCCCTAAAAAAAGCATTAACAAATCGCACAAGTATAGGGGTGGAAATGGAGCCTTACAGCTCGAAACTCTTACATCTTTCCCTAGCTCAGTCAAGGAAAAGTGAGTTACGAAAGGTTGTTATCGATCTTTCTCATCTCTATAAAACTGGAGAAATTAGTGAGAGCGCCTTTGAAAAACTTGCTGAATATGCTTGTCAGTCATTTGTTGAGGCCGAAGTTGAAAGGAGGTTAGGTAGCTATTTAGACCAAAAGCTTGTCCAATTGTGGGATCGCTTGGCCTCAGATGAATCTATTTTGCAGCTTTTGGAGGCTAGTACAAAAGATGACTGAGAGTGACCCTAAAGATGAAAAGCCAATTGAGAATGAAAATTTGTCTGAAGAAAGTTCATCTGATGCTTTACCTGAGACATCAAACAGTGGTCAAGAGGCAAAGCTCCCAGAAGTTTTTGAGGATATTCTTCCGGACGAAGTTAAAGAAAGTATACCAACTAGCGTTAAGAAAGTGATGGGGTTAGCCCTTTCTGTTGGATCTCGTAGAGAGGAGTCCCCCTTGAAAGACCTTGCTGGGAAGATTCAACCAACTCACATCACTCAGTTTCTTGAGAATGATGCTGCGCAGGACGAAAGAGTTTTTAAGGATTCTCAGATATCAAAGAGATATACGCTTGTATATGTCATTATCTTTTGCGCTCTGTTTGTGTTCATTACTGTTTTCCTGGTAGATCGAAATGTGAGCATCTACATAGATTTATTAAAGATTTTTATTGCCTTTGCTGGCGGGTTCGGTAGTGGTTTCGGCTATAAAAGTTTCAAGGATAGAAATAAATAAGGGTTAATGAAAAATATATCCTCAAATAAGCTAGTAAGGTGCATTACATTTCATTAATGCACCATTTATTTTTGAATTTTTATAGTGTGAAGTCATTTACAATCTTTCCCATTGTGCGATCGCTTGGCTTCAAATGACTCTACTTTGCAGCTTTTGGAGGCTAGTACAAAAGATGACTAAGCACGATCCTAAAGATGAAAAGCCAATAGAGAATGAAAGTTTTCTGAAGAAAGTTTATCTGGCGCTTTGTCCGAGAAATCAAACAGTAGTCAAGAGGCAAAGGTGCCAGGAGTTCTTGAGGATATTCTTCCAAAGGAAGTTAAGGAAAGTATACCAACTAATGTTAAGAAAGTGATGGGGTAAACCTCCAGAAAAATTAGAACCAGTCCTTTCTGTTAAGGACGGCGATCGTAACGATTATGGTTATGACTTATATATTCCAGGTCCTTGCCATATTGTCTATCGACCTTACAAACCCGCAAAATGTGGCGCTCATCTGTGGATTAATACTTATAATTCTGTGGAATTTGTAGATACTCAGTTTAATCTTAATCCAGCTACCGCAAGGCAACCTAGCAAACAAATCTACATATAGTTTTTTCCATTACAGCGATATAGCTGCCGCACTTTCTCCGCCAACGCTACAAAAACACCACATCTCAGAAATCAGTTTAATTCTTATTTACAATTTTGTAATAAGCGCGAAGAATAAAGATAGATTATAGCTGATTAGCGATCGCTCTACCCTTCTTTCTGGAGATGTCAATCCCTATGATTTTATCGTGATAGCAGATAGATTTTATCCAAGTTCTCAAATATGTTCTCACTGTGGGCATCAACAGAAAATGCCTTTAAATGTGAGAACTTATGAATGTGCTAACTGTGGATTTCAAGTAGACAGAGACTTTAACGCTGCTGTCAACTTAGAAAACTATGTGAATAAGTAGCTTGAGTTCCAAGCGATTTTAAGCCTGTGGAGAAGATAAGTTACAGACTGCGGTCAGTGGTCTTCTGGGAAACAGGAAGCTAGCTCCAAAGCTTATGCAATCAGGCATGGGTAAGTTTGGGTAAGTTTAGTAGAACGGTTATTGGTACAATATGGTCCAGGCACTAACCTAACGAATCTAGGTGTTTCTGCTACTATTAACTTTGAGGAAGATATTTCAGAAGAGTCAGTTTTAGGTGATTCAGCAACGGTTGTTAACACTTTTCAAGACCCTGTTTTTACAGGTGGGGTTCAGACTACTTTCGGCGAAATTGGAGGTCCTGAAATTATTACCAATGATGTCGAATTTCCTAACTTTATTGGCTTTTACGATATTGATATCAGTGACACTTCCCTGACAATGACTTTGGTAGACAACTCTGACGCCGCAGATTTGATTCTTCCGGATGATCGCTTCGATCGGTATTATATTGAGTTTGACACTAGCACCATTGCCTCAGCTAGTCTTAACGGCCTTAGCGAATTGAATGAATTTGCGACTGTTGAAGTTTTGGAGCCAGGATTTGTACTAGATCCCCCCGCCGATCTCTTTGAAACAGGTATTTCTACGCCTATCCAATTTGAAACTGGAGGCTTATTGGTAGAATTAGGCCCAGGTACCGATCTAAGGAATCTAGGTGTTTCTGCCAACATCGACTTTGTGAAAGCTAGTTCTGTAGTTATAAATGAGACTGGTACTCCTGAAAGCGATCGTCTCAATGGTGCAGAAGGAGATGATACCCTTGTTGGGCTGGCAGGTAATGATACTATTGATGGCAGCGGTGGTGATGACCAAATTATCGGTAGTAGAGGTAATGATTCTCTTTATGGAAAAGATGGCAATGATACTATCCAAGGACGTCAAGACAACGATCGCCTCTTTGGTGGCAAGGGTGATGACTTACTTTTAGGCGGTCAAGGTCGCGATCGCATAAACGGTGGTACCGGCAACGATACTCTCATTGGTGGTGCAAGTATTGACCGCTTTATTTTCAATACAAATGATGAATTTGACTTAGAGGAGCTTGGAGTGGATGAAATTAGTGACTTTGTTCCGGGGCAAGATATAATTTTACTCGATCAAACCACTTTCACTGCTATTACTAGTGATTCAGGGGAAGGCTTCAGCTTAGATGGTGAATTTACTAGAGTTACCAGTGATGCTGAGGCAGAAACTTCAGCAGGGATTATTGTTTACAACAGTAGCAACGGCAAGCTATTTTACAATGCTAATGGTACAGAGACAGAATTTGGTAGCGGTGGTGAATTTGCTAATCTCGCAAACCTTGCATCTATTAGTGAGAATGATTTTTTCCTGAGAGTATAAGCGTATAGGGAATAAAAAGTGACTGAAGGATGCTCATAGGTTTTAATAAATTGATGAGTAATATCAAATCCGGTTACAATCGAAGTGCTATTAGAAACTGGGTTTTTCAGAGATAAATCTCACTAAGGCATAGACATTTCACACCAACCCGGTTTCTGTACTTTATTTATACCAATCCTACCGGATTTGATATGATTAGCAATCGCTCCATCCTTTCCCAAACATTTTTTCACTATGCAGAAGATACAAATTTCACCCTCGTTACAAATATGTGAAGATAACTACCGTATTATATCGCTAAAAACGTAAATTGTTAACTAACTCGAAACTCTTAAGTAGAAATTTTGAATCGAATCAATTCAGGCGATCGCGACAAAAACTACAATATTTCAAAACAGTTTTAACACTTAACTTTTACTTATAGTCTTTAGTCTTTTCATTTGAAAATTTTTAATTTTGTCAGGATTTTATGACAAAAAAATTGAAAAATTTTCTTAATTAATTAACGAATTTTCAATATTTTTAGCTTTTTAGTTCAATTTTGTGATATTCTAAAAAATATTAAATTCCGAAGGATAGTTTCGCTTAAAAAAAATTTTAAGCTGCAAATTACTATTATTTCGTTGTTTTGAAAGGCAAATAGTCTGAAATTCCTCAACCATAACAGACTAATTTTTCTTTGGTAATCTTTCAGCAATTTGACAAATTAACAATTTCATGGCAGCTATAAATAAAAATGAAAATCATAGCTCATATCAAATCCACTTGTAATGGAAGTGGTATTAGAAACTGGGCTTTTCGGAGATAAATCTGACTAAGGTATCGGAATTTCATATAAACCCGGTTTCTGTACTTGGTAGTCCTGCATGGTAATGGTTAAGTTATATAATTTTTAATTTCTCTCGTACTCCCCATCTCCCCATCTCCCCATCTCCCCACACACTCTTTACCATTACTATGCACCACCACCCTGTACTTTATTTATACCAATCCTACCGGATTTGATATGATTAGCGATCGCTCCACCTTTCCCAAAACACTTTTTTTAGGTCGTCAGAGCAATATTATTAATAATTAACTCTTTTAACTAAAATCCCAATTTTTCACTGCTGACAAATATATGTCCATAGAATGATCCTTGACACCATCAATACCTAGCCGCAATAGGTCGTTAGCTGCACCATCAATAGCGTCAAGAAAGCGCAGCCAGAAACCAGGTTCAAGATGCAGTTTCATTTCTTCTGAAATATAAATGTAGGTACCTACATGACGATATCCCATTAGACGAGTTGGAACACGAGTAACCAAATCATTATTATTATGAAAGCGGAAGAACCTCGATTTTGCTTCTACATTGAATAAACGTGCAGTTGCATTCTCCATAGCACGAGGTTGTCCAAAAGTATAAACAGAAATAAATGGTAAACCACTGTAGATTAGCTTCGCAGCAGCAATTGTAGCCATAGCTCCGCCAAGACTATGACCAGTTAAAAATAGAGGACGTTTTTTCTTCTGTCTTAATTCCTGGTATTTGCTAAACAATGGCCCCCAACTATCCTCAACAGAATTAAAAAAACCACGATGAAATTTACCAAATAGTTTCTTTTCGAGAAAAACATTGAAGTTGTCGAACCAGTCATTTAGTTCATTGGTTCCACGGAAAGCCAGACAAAGATAGTCTTCATGCTCAACTAAAATAGCCTGGGCACTATTTTTAGAATCTCCAGTTACAGAAATGAACTTTTCATCTTCAGCCTTCAAATCTGCAATTATTTTTTCTTCATCTGGTTTACCATCTGGATCGCTGTAATAAACCAGTCCAGCCATTCTTGCCATCCAGTAAGCGTTATTTTGGCTCAAAGAGGTTTTATAAGGTTCAATTGTTTTCAAAAGTTTCTCCTATTATTTCAGTTATCAATTATCAGTACCTCCGGTTTCAGCCGGAGGCTTGAAATTAGAAATCTCCTTTTGTATCCCCTTGTAGATCTACAGCTTGCAGCTCAGGAAAGAGGAGGCTATTGATCTTATTTCTTGATCAATAAATTAAAATCAACAATCTATTTATTTGATAGTAACATGGTTGTTGACTATGCTAGAATGAAAGAATTTCAAAAAAAATATGTTTAACTAGATTTGGCTCATACTCTAGGTTCTGTTTTTACCAAAAAAAGAGGTCCAAAGCCTGCCCTTTTAAGAGGATGAAAAGAATAAATTTCATTATTTCAAGCCTCTGGGTTAAGCCAGAGGTACTGATAACTGATAACTGAAATGACCCCTTTATATTATGAGAAGATGAAATTACAAAAATTATTATATTACTTGTTTAGTGCTAGCCAAATGGGTTATATCAGCCCTCAGGTCTTCTTCTCACAGGAGATAAATTTATCTTGACTTTTAACAGCTTTTCTGCTAGGACTTAAACGTTAATCAAATCTTAATTACTGATAAATCAATGAGCGATCGCGAGATACCAAAAATTGATAAGAAGGGTCTCAGGGAATTCGGTCTAATAGTAGGTGGTGTTTTTGGCGGTTTATTTGGTCTATTACTACCATTGCTCCACAGACATTGGCCTCCCCCTGCATGGCCTTGGGTAATTGCTACTCCTCTATTGGCATTGGCAGTTGTTTCACCCCCGACTTTGGAACCTGTTTATAAGTTTTGGATGCGGGTGGGAATTTTCCTCAGTAAGATTATGACTCCTCTTTGGATGGGTTTAGTATTTTATCTTGTAGTCATGCCAATGGGTGTAATTATGCGAATGTTAAAAAAAGACCCAATGGAGCGACAATTTAATACTGAAACCTCAACTTATAGGGTAATGAGTCAATTAAAAACTAGAGAAAGTATGGAGCGACCTTTTTAAATGTTTGAAGGAATATTAGACTTTCTCAAAGACATTTGGGGTTTTATGAGAGAGCGAAAAAAATATTGGTTATTGCCCTTGATTATTACTTTGGTATTGTTAGGAGCTTTGATTATTGCTAGTCAATCTTCTGTAATTGCTCCATTCATTTATACTTTGTTTTAATCTGACTATGCTGGCAGAAGGAAGGAAGAGGTTTTTTGTTGAATCTTGCTGCACTTCTTCTTCCTTAACTTCTAGTTATTATAGGCAGAAATAAAAACTTAAAAGTATTAATTGATAAGGCTTTTAGGATTTTGTCAATAATAGATTATTTACACCATACTGAAGTAGCAGTTTATAATTTTTCTGGTAAAGATTAATTTTTCATTGTTGATGTATTAGCTATTCATCAATACCCAAGTAAAAAGTATCTTAGAAAGTGAATGAAAAAAACAAGAAAAAAACCCTTAATCCATAAAAAAATGGCTTTAGGTGGTAGGTGAAATTAATAATTATTAGCAGTGGTCTGTCAAGATTAAAATTTTAGGTAGTGGGAGCATCTTACTCCTTTTCTATGATAATTTTCCTCCCTTTGTGGGGGAGACACTTATACCATTTATTTATGAAGCTACAGTTAGAGCTAATTTATAAAGATAATAGTAGATAAAGTCTGGTTTTCTCATTGGTAGGTAGCGGTCGAGAAGTCTGGTTTATTTGTTTACATAGAATAAATGTTTAATGTTGTTAATAAACCCAATTTCTGAGAATTGAAACTTTACTTAGGTAGTATTAAAACACCAAAGAAAAATTTTAAAGTTAGGTTTATCCTGGGGATAAGCTCGGTTAACGATCCTCAAACAAACCTACATGATTGAAGTAGTATTCAGTTATCAGCACTTCAGCAATCAGCTTCTCAAGGTGTATAATGGCGGTTTTAACCCCCCATAAAAGGCACACCACTAATTTTTTAAAATATAGTCGTGGAGCGTTACCCTTGAATTTTTAGCGCTCCAGCTAAATGCTGTTTGCATAGCATTCCGAAACGGAAAAGTTGATAGCTGGTTAAATAAAAAAATTCTAGCTGAAAAAATGAAAAAGTTAAAAGCTTTAGCAATAAATATAGGTATGATTTTTGCCAGTTTATTTGTCGGTGTGGCGATCGCTGAAGTAGGAGTAAGAATTGCTGGTTTGGAGGGATTAAGAAAAATGCCGGAAAGTACCCATGCAGAATTTTATCCCACATTTCATACTATTCCTCATCCAGTTAGAGGGTGGTCTTATCAAAGAAATGTTTCTGGTTGGTGGACCAGTGAAGGGAAGGCTTATTTAGAGTTTAATAGTCATGGTCTTAGAGGACCGGAAATTACTAAAGCAAAACCAGAAAATACTCTAAGAATTGCTGTACTTGGAGATTCTTTTACTTCAGCAGTACAAGTTTCTTATCAGAAAACTTTTGTGGCAGTAATGCAAAAGGAATTGGAAAAATGTATAGATTTAAAACCTCAAAAAGTAGAGGTAATGAATTTTGGAGTAGATGGTTATGGAACTGCCCAACAATTATTAACTCTTAGGGAAAAAGTGTGGAATTTTCAGCCGGATATTGTGCTTTTAGCTTTTTTTATTGGCAATGATGTTACGGATAATTCTCAAAAATTAGAAAATAATCATTATCGACCTTTTTTTGTTTATAGAAATGGCAAATTAGAATTAGATTTATCCTTTAGAAAGCTAACTATTAGTCAAGCAAACCGCTACATGATTACCACAGTCGATAAATTACCAACTTGGCTAGTAAATAATGTCAGAATTTTGCAAATTATCAAAAAAGTAGAGGTAGATCAAAGGAAGAAAAGAGCAGCAGTACATTTTGAAAAGTTACAAGCCAAGAATTTTAGAGAACCGCAAAATCTTGCTTGGCAAGAAGCTTGGAAAATTACAGATGAACTAATAATAATTATGGCAAAAGAAGTACAGGAAAAGGGAGCAGAATTTAAGGTAGCTACAGTGATGACTGCCATGCAAGTTCATCCCAATAAACAATGGCGAGAAGAATATATGAAAATTATGGATATTCAAGACTGGTCATATCCGACAAAAAGACTACAAAATTTAGGAGAAACTTATAATTTTTCAGTGATTGATTTGGTTGAACCTTTTGATAATTATGTTCAGGAAAATCCCGTTTGTTTTCATGGGTTTAAAAATACGGCAATGTGTACAGGACATTGGAATGCTACAGGACATAAATTAGCAGGAGAAATTATTGCTGAAAATTTATGTCAAGGATTTTGAGTATAGATATACTAATCCTAAATGATTTGTGATAAAAAACTGTAGGGGTTTGGTTTCCAAATCCCATTTTTGTTTGGGTTGAGAGACTAAACTCCGTTATATTAAATACGTTAATGTTTACTACCAAAGATTGATGGGGAGGTGGGGGGATAGGGAGATGGGGAGATTTGTATATTTTCACAATTTTTTGTATTTCGTATTAGATAAAATCTGACAACCTATGTCCCATTATGGGTTTGGTTTGGGGACCAAACTCCTATGATAAAAATTAATAAAATTCCCATAATTGTTTACTTTTCTCTGCTATGCAAGATGTCTGCGCTAGAATATTTATTCTCAATATTAAGAATAATCTCTTGGTCAACTAACCTTTATATATATAATGAAAAAACTCAAGAATTTAGCCATAAATTTAGGACTAACAGTAAGTACATTAATATTTAGTATTGCAGTAGGTGAAATAGGTTTAAGAATAGCAAAAATAGAAACTCCACCACCACCAAGAGAAGACTCTAATCAAGAACTTTTATACACAGTAAAAGACCCCTATCGAGGTTGGGCAGGAAATCCTAATGGCAAATCATTTTGGACTGGAGAGGGTATACCATCAGAAATAAAAATGAATAGTGGAGGATTTCGCGATTATGAACGGAGTAAAACCAAACCAGAAAATGGATTTAGAATTGCTTTATTAGGAGATTCTTTTACAGAAGCAATCCATGTCAAATTAGAAGATACTTATGGTGCAATAATAGAGCAAAATTTACAACAATGCTCTGTCTTAAAAGACCAAAAAGTGGAGGTAATGAATTTTGGCGTACAAGGTTATGGAACAGCACAACAATTAATGACTTTAAGACATCATGTTTGGGATTATAAACCTGATTTAGTCATATTAGCTTTTTATTCTGGTAACGACCTTCGTAATAATTCTCGTACTTTAGAACATGACCATTTACGCCCCTATTTTATTTATCAAGATGGTCAACTTATGGCAGATATGTCATTCCGAGATTTAAAATTTTGGCAGAGAGACCGTTATAATTTTTCCATAGTAGACTCCTTGCCATTTTGGTTAGTACAAAATTCTCGAATTTTACAGCTAATTAGAAAGGTTGATATTAATACTAAACGCCGTCAGTTTGAAAAAGATTATAGTGAAATTAATCTTGCTTTTTACAAGGAACCAGAACCAAATTCTGACTGGGAAGAAACTTGGGAAGTAACTGAAGGTTTAATCAAACTAATGAGAGATGAAGTATCTGATAAAGGAGCAGAATTTATGGTAATAACAGCCAGTGATTCTTATCAGGTATTACCCGATACTCAAAAGCGTGATGGATTTAGAAAATCTTTGAATTTACCAAATTTATTCTATCCAGATATCAGATTAAAAAATTTTGGTAAGGAGGAAAATATACCAGTTTATACTTTAGCCGGACCTATTTGGGATGAAGTAAAAAAAACAGGTAAATGTTTGCATGGTTTTGATAATGCAGTTCCCTGTGGAGGTCATTGGAATATAGCAGGTCATAAATTGGTAGGAGAAATAATGGCAAATTATCTATGCGACCGATATACTAATCAACTAAGCAAAGAAGGTGAAAAAGAAAAACGCTAAATTTATTTATGGCACTTATTAAAAGCTGTATATATAGGTACTTTTTGTATTGATAGGGATTATTGTAATGTCATTTAAGTAGTGAGATATTGTATAATTTTCAGGAAAAGCTGAACTGCTAAAAGGCAACATAGAAGAAAATAAAATGTATAGCAATCAGAAATCAGATGTGATAATTGAGGTGTTCCTTAGAAGGAAAGAATATAGTAGTTATCTGATGAATTAAGATACATTTTTTTTTCTTCTATTTTCCCTGTTCCCTGTTCCGTAAAAGTATCTAATATCTCACAACTTACAGCACTTTTTAGGATAGTGAGGTGAGGTACAGTTAAAGACTAATATCTCTTCCCTATTTCTATATTTTTTTGTTTGATATAAATAAATTTATTTGCGTTAAACTATTTTTTTGGTAATAATGAACAAAGTTATTGAGAGGGTAAAGCAAAATTTAGTAATATTATGAAAAATTTCAAATGGTTCCAGGGAATTAGAACAGGATTCAGTATACTTACCATCAATTTAGTTTTAGTATTTCTTGGTTTAGAAGCTGTCTCACTAGGATTTTATTATGCTGAGGAAAATCAACTATTTTATACCAGAAAAAATAGTACTTCCAAAGTGCGGGAAGAGTTGGAAAAAGGAGGAACTAGACTTGGAACAGATTTAAATAATCAATCAATATTAGAGAGAATTCATCCGTTTTTTGGTTATGTACTGAAAGGAGGTTCCTTTACTAATGAAGAATTAGGGGTAAGGGTAAATAATTATGGTCTTATATCTGAGCATAATTATCCTTTTGCAAAAACAAATAAAAATCAGTTTATTATTGGTGTCTTTGGTGGTTCAGTCGCTAATAATTTTGCAGTAAATATTCGAGTTAATCAATCTAGAGGAAATCAAGAGTTTATCAATAGTTTAAAAGCTATACCAGAGTTGGGAGATAAAGAAATAATTATTCTCTGTTTTGCTAGCGGAGGTTACAAACAACCACAACAATTATTGATGTTAAATTACTTTCTTTCCATCGGTCAAGAATTTGACATGGTAATTAATATTGATGGCTTTAATGAAGTAGCGCTATCTTACCAAAATAATCAACAACAAATAGAACTTTACTTACCAAGTATTCAGCATATTTTACCCTTAACTAGATTAGCTAGTGATGATTTGTCCGTAATGAAAGCGATAGTCGAAATTAGCCAACTGAAAAATTATTTATCAACTGCTATTAATAAGTTAGAAAATTGTAAATTAACATCTTGTCATAGTTTGAGAAGTTTGCAAGTTCAAAATTTATTAGACAGATATCAAAAAGAAATTCTTAAATATGATGAACAAGTCGCCAGAAATTCTAGCAAAATTGATGGTAGTGACAGTTTGGTTTATTTGAATAAAATTCCAGAAGTATTAGAAGATGAAATTGCCTTTGAGAAAATCGGTAAAAATTGGTATGAATCATCCCTAGCAATGAGTCAAATTCTTGCCGAAAGAAATATATGGTATTTTCACTTTATTCAGCCTAATCAATATTATCCTACAGAAAGAGTATTTAGCCCAGAAGAAAAAATCTTTATCATCGAGGATCATCCCTATTCTACAGGAGTGAGAAAAGGTTATCCAGTTTTACTTTCTCAAATTAATAGCTTAAAAGAAGCTAGAGTTAATATTTTTAATGGTGTAAATATTTTTGATCGGGAAAAAGAAATAGTTTATCGGGATGCTTGCTGTCACTATAATTTTCTGGGAGACACAATTTTAGAAAATTATATTGCTAATTCTATTAAAAGTGTGATGGAAAAGAAAGATGGCAGATGATTTAGGTAGACAAAATAAATGGGTGAGTAAATGGAGAAGGTAGATGGCAGAATTTGACTAGAGTGACCAGAAGAAAAATTTTTCTACCCCCAGAAAAATGCTAGATAAAAACTGAGAAAGCTAGAAAGAAGCTTGGATTGAAACTCTGATGATTAAGTAAATAAAATTCAGCAGTAAATCGAGAAGCTAGATGGCAAAATTCGACTGGAGTAACCGGGAGTTTATCTGAGTGAAAATTTTTCTACCCCCGTAAAAATGCTAGATAAAAACTGAGAAAGCTAGAGAGAAGCTTGGATTGAAACTCTG
>NZ_JBNHER010000235.1:70257-95984 GCF_050015975.1 Dapis purpurea BLCC-M126
ATTGAAACTCTGATGATTAAGTAAATAAAATTCAGCAGTAAATGGATAAGGTAGACGGCAAAATTTGACTAGAGTGACCAGAAGAAAAATTTTTCTACCCCCAGAAAAATGCTAGATAAAAACTGAGAAAGCTAGAGAGAAGCTTGGATTGAAACTCTGATGATTAAGTAAATAAAATTCAGCAGTAAATGGATAAGGTAGATGGCAAGATTTAACTAGAGTAAGCGGGAGTTTATCTTAGTAAAAATTTTTCTACCCCCGGAAAAATGCTAGATAAAAACTGAGAAAGCTAGAACAAAAGTTTGATTAAAAGAAAAGTGGAAAATTAGCAAAATAAATTAAAATGCAAGCAAATTTAGTAGTAAATCTAGCAATAAAAATAAGTGCATTTATATTTGCTGTGATCTTGGGAGAAATAGGATTAACAATAGCAGGAATTAAACATCTTCCACCAGCAAGAACAGATGAAAAATCAGAAAATAAATCTTTAGATACCACTAGAGAGCCATATCGAGGTTGGGTAGGAAATCCTAATGCCAAAGAATTTTGGCTCGGAGGAGGTATACCTTCTGAATTAAAAATGAATAGTAAAGCTTTTCGGGATTATGAACAGAATCAAACCAAACCAGAAAATGGATTTATAATTTCTTTATTAGGAGATTTTTTTACAGAAGCAATCCATGTAAAATTAGAAGATACTTATGGTGCAATAATAGAGGAAAAATTACAAAAATGTTATGTCTTAAAAGACAAAAAAGTGGAGGTAATGAATTTTGGTGTACAAGGTTATGGAACAGCTTAAGAATTAATGACATTAAGATATCATATTTGTGATTATGCACCAGATTTAGTCATATTAGCTTTTTATCCTGCTAATGAACTTCGGAAAAATTATCGCCCTCTAGATCACGATTACCTAATACCTTATTTTATCTATAGCAATATGATTTAAGTTGTAAGATATTGGAGATTTTTAGGCAATAGAGAACCGCGAACAGAGAACAGGGTAGAGGGAAAAATGAATATATATGAATAATATAACTGCTATACTCTATTCTTTTAAGAAACACTTAAATTCTCACATCTGATTTCTGATTGCTATATAAAAATGGTCAGTTATAATCAGATATGTCACTTCGTAGTATTAAACCTTGGTAAAGAGGTCATTCTGTTTTTTGAATGGTTGATATATTGCCGATTTGGTTAGTGAGAAACTCCCGAATTTTACAGCTAATCATAAAAGTTGATATGGAGGCTAAAGCAGGTGAATTTTTAGATAAAAAAGGTCAAAATTTGATTTCTTTTTATCGAGAACCTGAATCAAATTATGACTGGGATAAAGCTTGGCAAGTAACGTAAGATTTGATTACATTAATGAGAGATGAAGTATATAAAAATGGAGCAGATTTTATGATTATAGCAATTAGCGATTCTCATCAAGTACATCCCGATCTTAGAATATCGTGAAAAATTTAAAAATGCTTATAATTTGTCAGATTTATACTATTCAGATAGAAGAATAGAAGCATTTAGTAAACATGAAAATATTCCAGTGTATATTTTAGTCAGACCATTAGGAGATAAAGCATAAAAATAGGCAAATGTTTATATGGATTTGATAATGCGGAACCCTGTGAAGGTCATTGGAATATAGAAGGTCATAAATTTGTAGGATAAATTATGTCAAATTATTTATGTAATAAGTATAAATTGGAAAGGTATAGCAACTCTAAATGATTGGTAAAATTTTGCGTATTTCTGTATATTTAGTGATTTAGCTATTGAGAATAAATAACTTTAACAGCTATTTCTTGATATTTTTCTTTAATTGAGAGTAAAGAAAAATGTAAAATTTATTTCTGCTTAGTTCCTTATTGTGGAGGCAGCTACACAAGGTAACAGGAAACAGAAAATATATCTAGTTTTTATTTTTAGAGGAATAGTATTTGCTTGCCAATTTATTTTTTTAAGAATATTACCACTTGTACACAACTACTAAATTTTTCAAAAATACACAATAATTATACAGATACAGAGTTTGTCAGTAAAAGTTCCTGATTGGAAATAATTAGGGTAATAAACTAAATTTACTAGTTGAGGTACATAAGTTCTAATACATAAAAAATCTGAAACTTTTTTCTTTTGTTATGGCAAATTTAAAAAAAGTAATTATTTATTAATCTACGATTTCTGTCTATAAGGTTTTTCACTCTTGGTGAGATAGACAAATTTTAGATTTTAAGAAGTAGAGAGGAAGCAGAAAAAAATACTGTACTTCCATTAAGGCTGAAAACTGTTATATTACATAATTCAAGACTTATTCCAATAAATTGTCAAAAATCAAACTTTTTTAATAGACTTTTATTTGCCTATTCCCTGTTCCTGATCCCATGACTGTAGTAGGATTTTATCTAATTAGTATTATAGCAATTCCCAAAGTTATGAGGTACAGTTTTTTTGCTTTTCTGTTCCCTGTTGCTTTTTCCCTGTTCCCTCAAACCTAAAACTTTTTACCTCACGCTTTTTGGGAATTGCTATATTTTATTTTCAGATATCTTTTAAATAATCAGGTTAAAGACTATTATATAATCAGAAAAATTCCTCATGGGAAGATAAATAGAGTATCAGTCAGAAATACCTAGTATTTCTGCTGGAGCAAAACTGAAAAAACATCTAAATTACTTGCCATAAAATTGCCATGAAAAACTTGAGTATTTTGAAAAAACCCTCAGAACTATGGAAAATCGTTTTGATGAATATAATTTTCTTATTTGTATTTTTAGAGTTAGGTTCCCTGGGATGGTATTTTTTCAAATATAAAGAATTTTTCTACATCAGAGAAAAAGTAACGGAAAATAATCAAGGAGAAGAACAAGAAAATCAAGAAGAAAATGAAAATGAGAATATAAATACTAATAAAAATCCGATGGGAATCAACCTAGCAGGAATTAGATTAGAAGACTCCGTAATAGAAAGATTGCACCCTTACTTTGGCTATGTGCAAAAACCTGGACCTGATTTTAGAGAAGGTTTTAAATATAATGCTGCTGGTTTTATTTCTCCTTATGATTATCCTTATCGAAAGAAGAATAATAATCAATATATAATCGGAATTTTTGGTGGTTCTGTTGCATCGAATTATTCAATATATGAAATTCAGAATCAAATCTTAGAAAAGAAATTAAAGCAACTTCCAGAATTTGAAGATAAGGAATTTATTATCTTGTCTTTAGCAACAGGAGGCTATAAACAACCACAACAATTAATACTATTAAACTACTTTCTTTCCATAGGTCAGAAATTTGATATGATCGTCAATATAGATGGTTTTAATGAGGTAACTATAGCTAAAGCAAATAATGAAAATGCTGTTGATATTATGATGCCAAGTACCAACCATGTTATACCATTAACGAACATAGCTAATAATAGTCTCTCCACAAAATCTATTCAAGCTATGTTAAAAATTAACGATAGTAAGAATAAATTAAAAGATGCTTTAGAAACTTTAGATAAATGTCAAGTAGCTTACTGTTATGCTCTTACATCAATTTATGTGCAAAATCTAGCAACAACCTATCGCAAAAATGTCAAAATTTTTGATAAAGAAAGGAAAAAAGCAGCTCAACAAGCTGCTGGAGAAACAGAGGCTAGTATCGTTTATTTCTATGCACAAAACCCAGAACTAGAAGAACCAGAATTATATGAAACAATGGCAGAACACTGGCAAAAAACATCAATAATGATGCAGCAAATAGCTGCCAACAATAACATTTTATATTTTCATATTCTACAACCAAATCAATATTATCCTACCAATAGAATATACAGTGAAGCAGAAAATAAAATTGCTTTCGACTCTGATAGTCCTTTTAGAGAAGCAACAGAATCAGGATATCCCGTACTTTTAAGTAAAATAGATAACTTAAAACAGAATAGTGTAAATTTTTTCAATGGTGTGAAAATTTTAGATGATGCCAAAGAAATAGTTTATATAGATAGTTGTTGCCATTATACTGAAGTTGGAGAAAATATTTTGTCTGAATTTGTAGCTAATTCAATTTTTACTACACTTAGTGCCAAGAAGAAGGAAGAAGTAAGAAGTAAGAAGGAGTAAAAAGTAAAAAGTAATAAGTAATAAGTAATAAGGAAGTAAGAAGAAAGTAAAGAGTAAAGATTGAAAAAAAGGGAAAGTCATAAGTGCATAAACAAAATTAATTAAACATTTTACTGACTCTCTGTTGCTTATTCTCTATCTCAACTGGAAAATTCCTAAAAGCATAACTACTTATATTGAAAACTAGGGAAAAAATTTCTGAGAGAGATACTTATCTATTACTTCTGCTGCTAATCTATTCCCAGCAATATTCCAATGAATATCGTTTGGTTTGTAGAGAGCAGTTTTGGAACCAGCAGTAACAAATTCTTCCACAATATCAAGATGATAAATATTATGTTTATCCAATTCTTGAGATAGTAATTTATTAGGCTGCCGGAAATCAAATTGTTCTGGAGAAAAATTGTAACTAGCAACTACTTTTTCTCTTAATTGTTTAATGACTTGTACCTCATCAGGCATCAATACTACGACTAAAGTAATATTTCGGCGATCGCAAATTTCCTTGATTTTTAATAAGTCGCCAAAAGCATCATTAAAATGTTCTGGAAAATCTGTTGTTTCCTGATTTTTGATAAAAATATAACTTCTTTTTTTTGCCTCTTGTAGATGAAAATCATCCGGTACAGTAGGTAAGTCTTCTCGATATTCAATGCCATGATGATAGAGGTTGCCTTCAAACTTACTATTTACCTTAATCAAAAAATCAAAGAAAGATAAAACGTAAGAATCTTGAACTTTCAGTAATTTTCTATCCTCTTGTGATTTATAATTATCAGAAAAGTCATTACC
Source organism: Dapis purpurea BLCC-M126 (assembly GCF_050015975.1). Classification (NCBI taxonomy): domain Bacteria; kingdom Bacillati; phylum Cyanobacteriota; class Cyanophyceae; order Oscillatoriales; family Microcoleaceae; genus Dapis; species Dapis purpurea. Next base: position 75,167 of record NZ_JBNHER010000235.1, read on the forward strand.
AATATAAAAAGATAGCAAAAGCATATCAGGATTTAACTCTAATCCTTCATTAACAAATAGGGATAAATAATCTTTCGGTCCAATCGCAATTATTCCCATATTAATTAGTTCTATAGGTTCCTGAATATCCTGATTAAGTTTAGATTCCAATATAGTTAAAAAGTTATGTTTATAAGGTACACCACTATAAGCAAAAGAATCACCTATGCCAATAATTCTATATGTACCTTCTGCTTTTTGTTTGGTAAATTCTACATCTTTAAATCCCCTAGAATTTAACTGAAAATCATAGTCTGTAGAAAATGGTTTTCCTCGCCAGCGATTATAAGATGAGGGGTCATAAAACATAAATGAAGGATTAATTTTGTGATAAATTCTGAATGCAATTTCTGTTAAGCTAAATGTTATTAAGGAAATAATTATTGTTTGACGGAGGAGAGAAAAAATATTTTTCATAATTAAGTTTTCAAGAATGAACCTTTTGACCAGATTTAGGAAAGTTAGCCTAGATTACTAATCACTGAGATGTTAATATAACATATAACTATCAGCTATTATATTTTTGAGTAGGTAGACAAAATTATTTGTATATCTAAATTTTCTCAAGCTATAAATTCAGTTTATAAATATAGGTATAAAATTACTCAAGAATCAGAATCAAAAATTTGATTGTCAAAGTAGCTTAGTTGACAATCATAAAGTAGATACATATTATGAAGATGAAATTTAAGGAGTAAAATTTCAAATCTAATGAATATCCTGTGAGGATAATCAGTCATAAATCAAATCGAATTATCGGGAATTTCTATAGAACGTCCCTACTCCACTCTTATTTCTTGTTCCCTATTATTTATCACCATTCAAATGAACATGATATACCGCCTATTTCTTGTAAAGACGGTACAGTAATTATAGTCAATCAGCACAATAAAAATGAAACCTTTATTCGATACTCCAAAAACTCTTTAAAAAGCTACTATACTTCATAAACCACCAAACGGACTATAAGACACCTTTTCCAAATATAATCTATATAAAAATATGCAAAAAAATAATTATCAATTGAGTCATAGACTAATTTTAGGCATCAGTTTATGTCTAGCAATAATTCCAGCTATAGTTTTAGGAGTTCTAATTCTTAAGTATAGTGTCAATGTGCCAATTCAAGACCAATGGCAAATCTCTGCTATCTTTGAAAAATTTAATCAAGGAACTCTATCTTTCAATGATTTAATAGCACAACACAATGAAAGTAGAAAATTTTTTCCCAGACTAATTTTTCTGGCTCTAGCATTTCTAACCAAATGGAATATTAGATATGAAATGTTAGTCACATTTTTACTTGCCTGCATAGTTTCTGTCAATATTTATCTGTTAAATAGATTAACAATAGGTGGTTCGCAGATCAAAGGTCTAACCATAGCATTAGTATCTAATATATTTATCTTTTCTGCTGTTCAATATGAAAATTGGTTGTGGGGTATTCAAATAGTTGTTTTTACTCCTATAGTTTGCATTACCTCCTGTATATTAATTGCTTATTCAAGACTAAATAATCTAACCAAAATTTTAATTTGTATGGTCTTATCAACCATCAGCACTTTTTCTTATGCTAATGGTTTATTAGCCTGGGTAATAGTCTTACCAGTCCTAACTTTAGTACAATTAAAATCTTTGTCAGACATCAGGAAAAACATAATTTTATATCTACTTTGGATAATTGTATTTATAGCCAATATAACCTTTTACTTCCATGATTATCAAAAGCCATTATCTCACCCTAGTCCATTAGAATCACTTCAATATCCATATCAAACCTTCCAATATTTTCTAGCATTTTTAGGTAGCTCTCTAGGAGTTGGTAGTAGTATACAACCCCTAAATAATTCAATTATTCTTGGTGCAGTAATTATTATTCTATTTATTAGTTTTTGTTGTTATGTAATATGGCATATTAAAGAATATGAATTACGGCATAAAACTATTGGCTGGATTATGCTTGGTTCATATACAGTTATTAGTGCCTTAGTTACATCTATGGGTAGAGTAACACTTGGTATAGAACAGGCTCTTTCATCAAGATATACAACATTTTCAACCTATATCATTATCTGCATAATTCATTTAATCATAATTGTGGGAGAAGATGCTATTAAAAAAGAATATTTTTTAATTAATAAAAGCTTATTCTCAAAAATTATTTGCTGGTTTATTGGCATAATAACTGTTTTCCAAGTACACAACTTAACTTATAGTGTAGAAAAGATGAAGTCATGGAAACAAGATTTTTTGAAATATAAAGGCTGTTTACTACTAATTGATTTCACTCATGATAACTGTCAAAATCTAATTGACTCTTACTATTTTGAATATATAAAACAACAGGCTAATTACTTAACAGAAATAGGATTTTTAGACCCTGGTTTAATCACAACTAATCGCATTCCATACTTAGTAGATAGTAGTAATAACAGACAATTAAAAGGTACTTTTGAAAAGCTAGAATTTATTGGCGGTAATAACTTATTAGCAACTGGTTGGGCAATATTTACTGATACAAATTTACCAGTAGATACCATAGTTCTCAGTTATGATAATTCTCAAGGTGAATCTATTGTTTCTGCTGTGGCAGATATGACAATGTCAAGACCTAATCTTGTGAAAGAATTTAAAAGTCAAAAATACTTTAAATCAGGATGGCAAAAAGTATTATCAACTCATAGATTTCCCCAAGGAAATATTAAGGTTAAGGCTTGGGCATTAGATACAAATACAACAAAGTTTTATCAAATTCCCGGTACTTATTTAGTTAATAAGAATGGTGAAAATATTACTGTTTTGTTTCGCGATCAACCAACCTTGAATTAGGTTCATAGTTATTTGCTAAAATTATTGTATTTTTAGAGTTAATTTCAGTAGGGGGTTCAGGAAGCAAACCCCTAATACTGTTTCTCAAAAACTTTTCTATATTTAGGGGTTGCACTCAAAAGTCTGATGGTGAAGGGAGGGAGTAGGGAGTAGTGAAGAGTAAACAAAGACAGGGAGTTATACAGTAGGTACTCAGAAAGATTATCCTTTGCTCCAACCTCCCTAACTCTTACCCAAATACTAACTTTTTGAGCTTACCCTGGCTTAAAATCTCCTACTTTTTCTGGACTTGAAAATTCTCAAACTTTTATCTGCCCATGCTTTGAGATTTATTCAGCCAACCCTATTTAGTTGAGGAGGGGAGTAGGGGAGTGGGGGAAAAGTAAACATAATAATAATTAACCTTAAATTACCTTAATTTAGCAAAAGAGTGTTTAAGCTGTATTAATCACTTAATAGCTTAAGCGTTAAATAGGTATAGCATTACTTTTGCGAATTTGTATAAGTGCATAAGCAAAATTAATTACATATTCTTTTCCTAAATTATCAAGCACTTTTTTGAGATATTAAAGCAAGCTGTTCGGTGTCATTTTTTCTAAAATATTTATACTTTATGGTAGAAAATCTCTGAGTTCATAAGTACAATTAATTAGGGGTTCCTGATTAATTATGAAGGTATTGACAAATAAAGACTCTAACATTTTTTAGTTGAAAAAAGTACCAGCTTTTTGGTGAAAAAACTTCATGCATGTTAGTATTTTGAGATGATTATAGCAGAAAAATTGAGGAATAATTTTTCGAGTACCTCCCCTATAATTCCCATTTCTCCTGTCTCCCCCTCCTGGGAGGTAGGGCTGTTTCAAAAAGCAATAAGTTAGCTTTTTTGGGTGCAGGAGGGATTTGAAGGTAGAAAAATGCCAAAATACAACTAAATTTACTGAAATTTGAAAGAATTAGCTAACTAAAACCTAAGTAATTATTCTGATAAGTACGGCTCAAATGACTGATAATTGATTAATGGACGAAAATGATTGTGGGATAAATTTGATGATTTTTCGACTTTTTAGTGAGGAAATCTCCCCATCTCCCCATCTCCCTATCTCCCCATCTCTCTTTTAAGAGAATGAAACAGCCCTGCCCTCCTGGGAGGGGCTAGGGGTGGGTTGTCTCCTGTTTCCTGACTACTCCCTTACCCATAAAACTTTTTCAGCAAACCCTAATTAGACATCCTAATTGACTATCTGTTCCCTGTTCCCTCTCTCAACTAGGAAATGCCTAAAAGCAAAACTACTTAAGACATTAATTATCGCCAAAAAATTTATCTGTATCTTTAACTAAATAATCGAATAAAATATCCGCAGCTAATAAATTTCCAGCACTATTCCAATGGGGTTCCCTCAGTAAGTATAAAGGACGGTTATTTTGTTCTATTTTAAATCTATCCAACATATCTATATAAGGAATGCCATTAGCTGCTAAAAACTTGCTCAAAATTTCTTGCTGACAAGTCAAATTATAAGACTCTCGTTTTAAATCATCGTACTCGGCAAAAATTTCATTTAATAACTCATCATTAATTTGATATTCGTCAGGATAAATAGCCACTACAAATTCAATATTCCGAGATTTTAGTAATTTTTGCATCTCTAAAATACTCTGAAAAATATAATTGATATTCTCATTCCGCTTACCTTCAAGTAAATCCTTAATCTTACAAAACTTGAGCCGACTTTTTTCTACCCGTAGAAAAGCCTTCTTAGATAAAATTCCAGGTGATTTTTCCCTGGCAATAATTGGAGCTGATGCTAAATTTAAACTAGCAACTAGAGAACTACTTGGCAACTTAGCAGAATCCTGTTTAGCCTTTTGTAATTCTTGGTAAACTTTATATTTTTGCTGTAAAAACATCAACAATCTAGACTTACCAATAATCGGATAACCAAAAATAATTAATTCGTCTGTCTTATCTATATCTATATATATACCATTAACAATAATTCGTTTCCTTTCTGGGTCGGCATCCCGAAAATCATTACCGACAAAAAAGCCTAATACTACTAAGTCTGGATTATATTTTAATCCGTACTTTTTCAACATAGCTAATTGTTCGCCAGTATGAGTTCCTGGATAGCCAACATTAATCACCTCTACCTGATCTTGACCATAATAATTATCAAACTTTTTCTCCAACAAAGCCGTATAATTTCCCTCTTTTCCACCCGCCCAATTAAATGAGTCACTAACAACCAGTAGACGAAATTTATGAGGCTCTTTTTCGAGGGGATAATCTCGGTCATTAAAGCCAAATTGATTATTACCATTAATATAAGGTCTCACCCGAAAACCTAAATCTGGGTCATATTGATACAGCCCTTTAAATAGGTATGGTTCAAAAACAATCATTAAAATTTCTACCAAAAATAGAGGTATAATTATCCAGGTAAATGTTAATAATAAAAAGATTTTGATTTTTTTTGGTTTAATGAATTGGAAATAATTCCTCATAGAATGACAACTAAGTTATGAATTTGGGATAATATATAGCAATCATAAATGATTTGTGAAAAAAAACTGTAGGGGTTTGGAGACCAAACCCTACTTGGGTTTGCTGGAAAAATCTTTTTAAAGAGTAGGGAGTAGGTAGGGAGGTTGCATGCAACCTCCTGCCTGGGAGGGGGGAGTAATTTTTTTGCCCTTGTCTACCTTTTATCCTAACTTTTTTGAGCGTTTTATACTGAAAACCTAGCGCTTTTTTCGACCCTAAAAAAACTAAAGACTTTATTTTTAAAAGTTTGAGATTTAATCAGCAAAACCCAAGTAGAAATGGGGTTTGGATACCAAACCCCTACGATAAAATATTACAACCTATTTAAACTTGCCATAACATACTAATAAAAATTACTAAAAATCTTACGACCAAAACAATAAGGTCTCAAGCTTCCGAATGAAACTGGAGCGAAGTTATTCTTTTTGCCCAGCATTCCACAGGAAAAAATACTAACTGATAACTGATACCTAATAACTGAAATGACACTATCATCTATTATTAAACTACTTGGTCGATCGCCTCTCACAACCGAACTCCTAAACAAACTCCAACAATACCAATGTCTACAACTAAACGGCGCACCCCGTTTACCTAAAGGTTTAGTTACATCTACCCTCGCCCAACAACAACAGCAAAATTTGCTCATTGTCACTGCAACTTTAGAAGAGGCGGGGCGGTGGGCGGCACAGTTAGAAGCAATAGGATGGCCAACAGTACACTTTTACCCTACTTCCGAAGCATCCCCTTACGAACCCTCCTACTCAGAAGAAATGATTTGGGGACAAATGCAGGTATTGGCAGACTTGGTGAGTGAGAATGCCCCAGAAAATGCAGCCAATAACGGCAATAGTAGCAATAAATCAAAAATGGCCGTGGTGGCAACAGAGCGATCGCTCCAACCCCACCTACCTACAGTTAAACAATTTCAACCCTACTGCCTTACCCTCATCCCTGGCATTACCAGTAACTCCAAAACCTTCGATGAAAAACTCGCCCAGATGGGATACGAACGAGTCCCATTAGTCGAAACCGAGGGTCAGTGGAGTCGCCGGGGCGATATTATAGATGTATTTCCTGTTGCCTCAGAATTACCAGTACGCTTAGAATGGTTTGGAGACGAACTCGAACAAATTCGGGAATTTGACCCTTCTACCCAACGTTCCCTTGACAAAATCACCCAAATAGTCTTAACACCTAGAGATTTTAGTCATTGGGGGTTAGGAAATTTAGAGTCAATGACCGACTCCACATTTGTCTCCCTTTTAGACTACCTGCCAGAAAATACTCTCATTGCCATAGACGAACCAGATCAATGTGCTGCTCATGGCGATCGCTGGTTTGAACTGGTAGAAGAAAATTGGCAACAACTCAACAAGGACGAAGCATCCTCACCATTACCAAAAATTCATCGTACATTTGCCGACTCCCTAGCAGAAGTCGAACTTTTTCCCAGACTATATTTATCCGAACTCAACAAGGAAACCAACAGCAATATTACTGCCTCAGTTCCCTACACCCTCAACCTTGCCAGTCGCCCCTTACCAGTTATGCCACACCAATACGCCAAACTGGCAGAAAATCTGCGCCAGGAAAGGGAACGTAAACATTCCGTTTTTCTCATTTCCGCTCAACCGTCCCGCTCTGTCTCTCTACTCCAGGAACATGACTGTCCCGCTCAATTTATTCCCAACCCCCGCGACTACCCCGCCATTGACAGACTGCAAACCCAATATACTCCTGTTGCTCTTAAATATAGTGGTTTAGCAGAATTAGAAGGATTTATTTTACCCACATTCCGTTTAGCAGTTATCACCGACAGAGAATTTTACGGACAACATACTCTCGCCACTCCCACCTATATTCGCAAACGCCGTCAAGCTGCTTCCAAACAAGTAGACCCCAATAAACTCCGCCCCGGAGATTATGTAGTTCACCGCCAACATGGTATTGGCAAGTTCGTCAAATTAGAAAGTCTAACTCTTAATAATGAAACCCGTGATTATTTGGCAATTCAATATGCTGACGGTTTGCTCAGAGTTGCTGCTGACCAACTCGGCTCCCTGTCAAGGTTGAGAAGCACTGATAAGAAAAAACCCCAACTCAACAAACTAACTGGCAAAACCTGGGAAAGTACCAAAAATAAAGTCCGTAAGTCAATCAAAAAATTAGCTGTTGATCTGCTGAAACTGTATGCTCAACGCGCTGAAAAAACAGGTTACAGTTTTCCTACCGACACCCCGTGGCAAGAAGAAATGGAAGATTCATTTCCCTATCAACCTACCCCCGATCAGTTGAAAGCAACTCAAGATGTGAAACGGGATATGGAAAGCGAACGAGCAATGGATCGTCTGGTTTGCGGTGACGTTGGTTTCGGCAAAACAGAAGTCGCCATCCGAGCAATTTTCAAAGCAGTAACCGCAAACAAACAAGTAGCATTTCTCGCACCGACAACAGTTTTAACTCAACAACATTATCACACTCTCAAAGAACGTTTTGCTCCCTACCCCATAGAAATAGGTTTACTCAACCGCTTCCGTACTGCTAACGAAAAGAAAGAAATTCAACGGCGGTTAGCAACGGGGGAATTAGATATTATTGTCGGTACCCACTCGATTTTAAGTAAGACTATTCAGTTTCGAGAGTTGGGGTTATTGGTAGTGGATGAGGAACAGCGGTTTGGCGTTAACCAGAAGGAAAAAATTAAGGCGCTCAAAGCTCAGGTAGATGTGCTTACATTGACTGCAACTCCAATTCCGCGAACATTATATATGGCACTTTCGGGGATTCGGGAAATGAGTCTAATTACTACACCACCCCCTTTGCGTCGCCCGATCAAAACTCACCTTGCACCCTACGATCTCGAAACTGCCCGCACTGCAATTCGCCAAGAATTGAATCGGGGAGGTCAGGTATTTTATGTAGTACCACGCATTGAAGGTATTGAAGAATTAGCAGGAAAATTGCGGGAAATGATTCCCGGAGCCAGAATTAATATCGGTCACGGGCAAATGGATGCAGCAGAGTTGGAGTCAATTATGCTGACATTTAGTGCCGGCGAAGCTGACATTTTAGTTTGTACCACAATTATTGAATCTGGTTTGGATATTCCCCGCGTTAACACTATATTAATAGAAGATGCTCAAAAATTTGGGTTGTCCCAGTTGTATCAGTTGCGGGGAAGAGTAGGTCGTGCGGGAGTACAAGCTCATGCGTGGTTGTTTTATCCGACTACTGCTTCCGGTGGAATCGCCCTGACAGATGAGGCGCAAAAGCGATTGCGGGCAATTCAGGAGTTTACTCAGTTGGGTTCGGGATATCAGTTAGCCATGCGAGATTTAGAAATTCGGGGAGCGGGGGATATTTTAGGAGCAGAGCAGTCTGGTCAAGTAAACACCATCGGATTCGATCTGTATACAGAAATGTTAGAAGAGGCAATTCGAGAAGTCAAAGGTCAGGAAATTCCTCAAGTTGATGATACGCAAATTGACCTGAGTTTGACTGCATTTATTCCTGCAGACTATATTCCAGACTTAGACCAAAAAATGAGTGCCTATCGCTCGGTTGCTGCTGCTAATAGTCAGGAAGAATTGAGTCAAATAGAAATTGATTGGAGCGATCGCTACGGTGCAATTCCGAAAGTTGGTTTACAGTTATTAAGAATGATGGAATTAAAACAAATTGCCAAAAAAATAGGTTTTTCTCGGATTAAAGTAGAGGGTAAACAACACGTTGTTTTAGAAACACCAATGGAGGAACCTGCATGGAATTTATTAAAAGAGAAATTACCAGGTCATTTACAATCTCGTTTTGTCTTTAGTAAAGGTAAAGTAATAGTCAGAGGATTAGGTGTTTTAAGTGCAGATAAACAGTTGGAAAGTTTAATAGAATGGTTGAGTAAAATGGAAGGAGCTTTAATAATTAATAATTGATAATTACAGCAGTTTCGGAGTTTATTGCAATTAGAGAAGAGTGAAAAAATATCTAATATCAAATCCGGTTGAATACTTGTTATATAGTTGAGATGGGGGGATGGGGAGATGGGGAGATTGAAGTTTAGATAGAATTATGAACATATACTATATAACCGGATTCTATATAAAATATAGTATTTACGGTGAGCGATCGCTATAATTTAAGTATTTTCTGCGGAATGCTGCCCAAACAGCTATAAGTAGTCAGTTCTCAGCAATAAAAATGTATGAAATAAGCATTCGCTTAACTTATACTACATTTTTAATCAGAGAATTTAAGCACAATAAAATTGATAATTAGAGATACTTTTTATTATCAATTATCAATTATCCATTATCCATTAAATTATGCCATTCAGTAATTACAAAAATATTGCAGCAGTCGCCAAAGAATATCAAATAAAATATATTTCTGCAAATTTTATCAATGAACTAGAATTTCCAGTGCCTCAAAATTTTAGAGAAGAGTTAGAATTTCTACTTTCTCATGGAACTATATACGGTTCAGAATATGCTATTTGTGAAAATTTAATCTATCCAATTTTGAAAGAAGTTTGGAAATATTACTATCAAAAATTCACTCTTTGGAGTCACGAAACTTTAACTTATGATGAAAAACTCTCAGGACAACCAGATTATATAGTAGCTAAAATCAGTCCTTTAGGCAGAATGATTTTTGATAAACCCTATTTTTTAGTAGTAGAAGCAAAGCAAGATAAATTTGAAGAAGGATGGGGTCAATGTTTAGCAGAATTAGTCGCAGTACAGAAAATCAATAACAATTTAGAACAAACAATTTTCGGTATTGTTTCTAATGGTCAAGTTTGGCAGTTTGGGAAATTGAAAGGAGATATTTTTACCAGAAATATTGCTAGCTATAGTATTGAATATTTAGATAGATTATTTGCCGTAGTAAATTATGTATTTCAGCAATGTTTGTTAGAGTTAGAGAATGATTGCAATTGTCTCTAAAATCTGATTATTTGTGGTAAGCGATCGCTTGATAAAATAGTATAATTCATTAGCAGGAATTTATATCATGTCCGTTTAATTAGTGATAAAAAAACTTTCTGCTCCTGATATACTCCTTATTTCTTCTATTCCTCCTGACTCCTGTCTCCTGTCTCCTCCTTAATTTATTTATAACTGTTCATCCGGACATGATATTACCCATGAAAAAGGGACATTTAAGAGAGGATTAGATCGTTTTTAATGGGACAGAAGTTTACTACTGCAGAATGGCGGAAATAACTGACCAGTTATAAAATCCTAACAGTCTTATATCAAATCCGGTTGAATACTTGTTATATAGTTGGGATGGGGAGATGGGGGGATGGGGAGATGGGGAGATTGAAGTGTAGATAGAATTATGAACATATAATATAACCGGATTCTATATTACTAATCAATACTTCTGACTTCCCTTCCTGGCTCCCCTCCTGGGAGGGGCGGGGGGGGTTGACTCCTAACTCCTAACTCCTGACTCCTGACTCCTCTTTCTTCTAAAATAAACTTCCCCAATACTCAGGATTTTCTATCAACTGCTGCGCTTCTACCGCTGGAACAGCATGAGAAAAAAAGTACCCTTGACCATATTCACAGCCGCATTCTTGTACTACCCTCAATTGTTCCAAGGTTTCCACCCCCTCAGCAGTCACATTAAGTTCGAGCTGCTGTGCTAAACTGATAATTCCCCTGGTTATACTCGCTAGGGACGAAGTTGAATCTAAAGACTGCACAAAAGACTGGTCAATTTTAATCTCATCTATGGGAAGACGATGTAGGTACGACAGGGATGAATATCCAGTACCAAAATCATCAAGAGTAATATTTACCCCCAGTCTTTTAATAGTGAATAGTAGAGCCTCCACATCACTGCCATGGCCGATAAAGGAATTTTCTGTTAATTCCAGGCAAATTTGCTCAGGGTTGACACCTGATTCACTGATAGCTAAATTTAGGTTATTGATGAAGTTCAAGTGCAGAAGAAAATCAGGAGAAACATTGATATTCATCCGAAATTCTTTCTTTAAAGCAAATTGCTGATTCCATTGACTCATCTGATGGCAAGCTGACTTCAAAATCCAACTTTCTAATGCTGGCATAAGATGGGAAGCTGCAACAATGGGCAAAAATTCCACGGGAGTAAGTAATCCTCGCTGAGGATGTTGCCAACGTACCAAAGCTTCAAACCCTATCAATGACCGACTAGGAAAATGTATCAACGGTTGATAATGCAGGAGAAACTCTTCATGCTCTAACGCTTGGTATAAGCTTGCCTTCAGTTCCGCCTGGTTTTCCCGTTCAGACCGCATGGAAGAATTAAAGACTACCATATTTCCCGGTCCTTGGTGTTTGGCCTCATACATCGCTATGTCGGCATTTTCTAAGATTACCGTGTCACTCTGCCACTGATCCTGTGGATCGTAAAAGGCAATACCAATACTTACGGTGATCGATAATTGGGAAGAGGCAATAGGGAGAGATGCGGCGATCGCTCATTCAATGCGAGATGCTACCTCCATTGCTACTTCCGGGTGAGTGGTTTTTTCTAGCAAAATAGCAAACTCATCTCCCCCTAAACGAGATACCATATCCCCTGGACGAACAGTATTCTTGAGGCGTTCGGCGACTTCCACCAGCAGTTGGTCGCCAGCAGCATGGCCGAGGGTATCGTTGACCTCTTTAAAACTATCCACATCTAGGTATAGCAGAGCAAATTGATAGGAAGTATCGCGACTGACACGAGCGATCCAGAATTTGAGAGTTTCCAAGAAAAAGGCTCTATTAGCTAACCCGGTTAATATATCAAAAAATGCTTGACGTTGCAGATCGTTTTGAATACTCTTCAGCTCATTAATGATTACCAGGGTGAGTACGACACCATTGGTTGTCCTATCTTCCCGGACATAGGGCAAAATTCTTAGCAGTAAGCGATCTTGTGTGTTGACATTGGTCGCTTCTAGTTCTTGGTAATTTTGACTTTTGGCGACTTCCTGAACTAGAGATATTAAATTCTCGATATCTAGATAATTTACCAGTTCGGTTAGAGGTCTCCCAATATCCCCTACGCGAAAGTTAAATACTTTGGCAGCAGCAGGAGTATATTTACGGATATTCAAATCCTTGTCTAGAAACACAACACCAATCTCGGTACTCTGCAATAGATTATCAATATCAGCACTAAGTTCAGTCAGCTCTTCAATGCGTTCCTGATTTTCAGCATTAACGGTGTAGAGTTCTTCATTAACTGATTGTAGTTCTTCGTTCGTGCTTTGTAGTTCTTCATTGGAAGCTATCAGTTCTTCATTAGTCGCCTGTTGTTCTTCGTTAGCAGTTTCTAGCTCTTCAATGCTGGTTTGCAGATTTTCGCGAGTTTGCTGTAGTTCAAATTCCAGCTCTCGAATTTGCAGAGACATAGCTGAGTTAGGATCAAAATCTAAGTCTGTCGAGGCTATGGGAGACTCAGCGCTAGTAATCAGTTCCAACAGCACAATTATCTGCATTTCAGATTGGGTATCATCCTCCTCGACTTTCCCTACCCAAAGATTAATCCTTTGCTGAAACTGCAACTCCAACATCTGGATGTCCCTGTAGATTACGGGCTGTTTATCCCGCTTTACCCGATGTAAAGCCGTACTCAAGGGTGTCTTAATGTTTTGTGGCACAATATCTAATATATTTGTACTGATTTCTCCCAGGGGAAGTTCCAGCAACTTGGCAGTGTTAACCAATATATGTATAACCTGATGATTTTGACCGACGATCACACAAGTGACTGCTTGGTCGCCAAACCGGAGCTTCCAAACAGATTTCAGCAACGTCTCGTAAACGGGTCGCCCTGATTTTACAGGTTTGTACATTGTCACAGAAGATTGCACAGTTGGAGATTTAATGATACGACTGATCGGTAGTTGAACATCCTGGCGTTTAACGAAGATTTTCCACTGCTGATTGATGGCATCAAACGCATGGGGTATTGTTCCTACATTTTCCGAAGGTCCAAGGATTAAAATCCCTTTTTTTGCTAGGGAGAAGTGCAGCAGCATTAGCACCTGTTCCTGCAAAGCAGGCTGCATATAAATTAGTAAGTTACGGCAACTAACTAGGTGCATCTGAGAAAAGCCTGGATTTTTCGTCAAATCATGGGAAGCAAAAACCACCTGGGAACGAATGGACTTTTTGATCCGATAGGTTGAGCCTTCTGCAACAAAGTAAGATTCCAGCCTTTCTCTCCCGATATCCTGAGCAATATTGTCACTATAAATCCCCTGAGAAGCAATGGCCAAAGCCTCCTGGTCAATATCAGTTGCAAACAGCTTTACCGGATGTTTTTCCTCCATATTCTGCATCACCTCATCAATAGCAATGGCTAGAGAATAGGCTTCTTCCCCAGTAGAACATCCAGTCACCCAAAGCCGGAGGGGGTTGCCTGGCTGCAAGCTTTCCAGTAAGGAGGGTAGCACTTGTGTTTGCAGCAAAGACCACATCTCAGAATCGCGGAAGAAACGGGTAGCACCTATCAGCAAATCTTGTCGCAGACTTTTGACTTCTTCCAAACTCTCATTCAGGTAATACCAATTCCCAAAAATAACGCTATACTTGGATGAAACTTCAGTTATTAAGTAATTAAACTAAGGTAATTACTTTTTTGTGTTTTTTGAGCAAGTTTAACATTAATTATTGTTGCTTTTACTTCTCCCCTACTCCCCCACTCCCCTACTCCCCTACTTCAATCAAATGTAGAAAAGTTTTTGAGAAATGGTATAAGTGATGTATTGAGAAATTGTATTGACTTTAGAGAGCAGCAACCGATGGATGATGCGACGGTTCAAAGTCCCTGGTTTGTACAAGGAAAAGTCTATATTTTCCTGCCTCTGCAAAATATCTAGAATCTGGTTCAGTTGGTCATTAGGCAGTAGGTTTGTAGAATTTTGAGTCAGAGATACCTGAGTATAGCTATAGCGAATTATATCACAGACTGCCTGGGCTAATTCTTCTGGAGAAAGGATTTCATCCACCAGCCCTGAACTTAGGGGGCTACTGGGCATAGCTCCGAATTGGGTTGTCTCCTCGGACTGTACCAAGGCCACACCCCCCGCCCGACTAATGGCTTTGAGGCCCTCAGTACCATCGTGCCCCGTACCAGAGAGCAAAATACTAATACAGCGATCGCCTCGTTCCTGAGCCAGACTCAAAAAGAAATAGTCAACAGGATAATCAATTTGTCGCCCCTGACGCTCTTCTAACCACAATTGTTGTCCCTGTAACCTGACTATAAACCCTGGGGGCAGCACATATACGCTATTAATGTTAATGGCCATGCCGTTTTCAATCAGGTAAACTGGCAGTCTAGTGCGTCGCTGTAGCAGCTCTACCATTAAACTACGAAAGTCTGGGGATAGGTGCTGAACTACCACAAAGGCGGCACCAGGTTCAGGTAGCAAACTGCTAAAGAAGGCTTCGAGGGCCTGAAGTCCTCCTGCTGATGCGCCAATACCTACCACAAAGCTTGCAGATGGAAAATTTTGGTTGGGTTGGTCTATCATTTCAGTTATCAGTTATCAGTTATCAGTTATCAGTTATTAGTTATTAGTTATTAATTCAAAACTTGTAGTGGGGTGACACGCCTAAGATATTGCAATAGTAGAGGCGGGTTCCCCCGTTAAATGAATGAGTTTTCACATTTATTTGATTAGATAAACCCGCCCCCAATGATGTAACGCACCATTTTAGGTATGTTTCAAACAAGAATGTTACAAATATTTTAAGAGGTTGTTTGAGAAGTCATTGATCCCCCTAAATCCCCCTTAATAAGGGGGACTTTCCATTTTATTTCCCCCTTAATAAGGAGAACTTTCCGTTGTATTTCCCCCCTTGAAAAGGGGGGCTAGGGGGGATCTAAATCAAAATTTATACTTGTCAAACATCCTCTAAATAACGAAGAAGTTAAATAATTAATTATTACCAAAATAATTGGGTTTAAAGCCCCGACTTTTAAGGCGAAATGTTTTTGGAGCGTGGCATAAATCCCCGTTACAAAAACAACTGTCTTGAGTGTGTCTTACATTCTGTTCGCGAAGCGTTTCCGCAGGAAACGGGAACCTCAGAATTACACACTCGCTTCTGACTTCCCCTCCTGGGAGGGGTTAGGGGTGGGTTGACTTCTGACTTCTGACTTCGTTAACTCTCCTTAAAAGAAGAGGCTTTAATACCTTTTCAAGTATTTATCCTAATATTTGTGATAAATCCAATTTCTGAGAGTTGAAACTACAGAATATTTGTACTTCTTTATTAGGAATATTTGTACTTCTTTATTAGGAATATTTGTACTTCTTTATTAGGAATATTTTTTATACTTAACCTTCAACATAAATATTAAGCAACTAGAGGAAATATTAATAATTTTTTAATATTATCAATATGTTTATGCAGCCCAAACCCCTGAGATTGCTTCCTTCCACTCCGTTCCAGTCGCAATGACATAGTGATATTTAATTATGCCTAGCTACTTAAAGCAAAATAGATAATTTTGCTAAGTTGTTTGAGATAAGGTAAAGTTATATGTAATAATTAGTCTAAAAATTAATTAAATGCGATCGCGATTCTTACCTAATATTATTATCTCCAGCTTAATTGCCATAGTAACTTGGTTGTGGAGTAGCCCAGCTTGGGCATTAATTCCAATTAAACTATATGATGTAGACTACAAAGATTGCCCCCCCAGTCTATCAACAGGAATTATCAGCAGTGGTTCTAGCATGGGAGCTAACTGCTTTATCATTAGTGGAAAAGCCCAAAATGCTTCTGGTAAAAATGTGTATGATGCTGATGTGTATGGACGTATTTATGATGCGAATAACAATAACGTCATGCAAAATCGTACCAGACTAGGTTCAATTCCAGAAATTCCCGCCCTTACTACTACAGATTTTGAAATTAGAGTTTCTATACCAGCAAATCTACCTACTCCCTTAAAACTTAAGCAGTTTAAATCATCTGGCTTTCCTAGTAAAATTCGGTGGGAGCAAACTATTGAAGAATTTGAGGGATTTTAATATTGAGGGTTTGCTGAAAAAGTCTTACGGGTGAGGGTAGGAGTCAACCCACCTCTAACCCCTCCCAGGAGGGGAAGTCAGGAGTCACGAGGAATGGGAATTATGGAGGAGGTAGGAGTAGGAGGAAGAATTGTTGATCTATGTTTCCGCCCTCGTCTGCTCAAAATACTCACCTTTTCAGCTTGAGCGAGGAAAAATTTGGTAATTTTTTCATATAAAAAAGGCTTTAGCTTTTGTATGACTAATGTAGGGGCAAATCGAGATTCGCCCCTACTACCAAAATATTACAACTGAAATTAATATTGCTTTATAGATATTAATAAACTGCTATACTACCTAGTAATCCAGTTAAAATTTGAGCTGCAAACTGGAGAGCAAAGATAGCAATTATGGGAGAAAAGTCAATACCTCCCAAGGGTGGAATAATAGAACGAAATATATTTAGATAAGGATCTGTCAACTGACTCAATACAGAAAATGGTGGGTCATACCAATTAACATTAGGAAACCAACTTAACAAAATTCTAATGAACATCAAAACTAAATAGATGCTCACAAAAGTTGATAATGTCTGGGCTAATAGTCCTATTGAAGCACTCATAAATATTATTTTTGTGAAACTACAAACAAACAATAAGTTCTATAATAGAGTTTAGCATAGCTTTGTCCTATTTAGTGACCCAGAGCTATCTCTAAAATCTACAAAATCTACTAATTCTTCACTCTTCAGAGCGATCGCTCTGTCTTTTCCAAAGATCCATTTACAGAACCTATTTGCTGGCGAACTTCATCAATTGCTTGATTCAACTGTGCTATTTTACCCTCCAAACTTTGGCGAGTCTCTTCTATAGCTTCTGTTTCTTTAGTGGATTTTTCTGTTTCAGGATCTTGGCTATCTAATAAATTTTCTGCTACATCAGTATCATCGGATATCCTTGCTCCGATTAAAACTCCGAATAATCCACCTACCAGGCCACCAACTGCTATACCTGCCATCAAACCACTTGCAAAACCATTTTTATTACTCATATTTAGCAAACAGCTAATTATTTATATTCTTTTTACTTAAGGAGTTACCCAAAAAAAACCGGTTTATTACAAAAAAACAAACTTTAGTGGCTTCCTATGGGTTAAGTCTTATACTTAATTATAGTATTTTTTTTTACTAAAACATCACATATTAGTAATAAAATTTCAAAATTATCAAGTACGAGTCATTTCAGTTATCAGTTACCAGTTGGCTAAAACCGGAGGCAAGAAAATCCGAATAATTAATAATTAGAGAGAGTTTTCATTATCAATTATCCATGATTCATTATCAATTAATGACCAATTCCTAAGTACCAAAAATTCGATCGCCCGCATCACCAAGGCCAGGTACAATATAACCAACATCATTTACAATCTCATCAATAGTTGCCGTATAAATAGCCAAGCTAGGATAAGTAGTACCTAGTTTTTGTAGAGCAGGTGTAGCAGCTACCACAGAAATAATTCTTACAGCAGTGGGGTCAACTCCACGCTGAGTTAATTCAGCCATAGCCTGCATAATTGTACCACCAGTAGCTAACATTGGGTCGCAAATCAAAACCCTAACATTAGGGTCAAACTTGGAGGGCAACTTATTCAAATAACAACTAGCTTCAAGAGTTTCTTCATTCCTGACCATACCCAAATGATAGATAGATGCGAGAGGTAAAACAGTTTGAGCACCTTCTAATAATCCCAAACCAGCTCGGAGAATAGGTATTACTACTATGGGAGCTTGAGGATTGACAAAAGTAGCAGAACATTCAGCTAAAGGAGTTTGTATTGTTGTTTCTACCACAGGCAACCAATCACGAATCGCTTCATAAGTTAACCATCTACCTAATTCTGTAATTGCAGAGCGAAACAATGCTGAGGGTGTATTAACATCACGAGCAACACCCAACCAATGCTTTACCAATGGATGAGGTGGGACATAAACACGAAGTTGTGGAGCCATGATTACAAAAGTCCAAAAAAATTTTTAGTTTATTAAGTTCAAATTATCATATAGCAGGCAACAGGGAATAGGGTATAGGGAATAGGGAATAGTTGGAAAAACATTTCCGCGTAAGGATTCATAATCAGTCTATGTCCTAAAAAATTCTTTCTTAGCTATATGTAGTATGAAAATTTCAGCTCTGAAAATAAAATTGAAGGTTTAAGATTACAGGATTAAATAATTGATAATGGATAATTACCTCTTTAACAATTGATAATGAACAATGGATAATGAATAATGGAGAGTGGATCATAAAAACTATCTCTAATTATCAATTATCCATTGATAAAGGAGAGGCTTTAAACCTCTGGGGATTAATTATCAATTATCCATTATCCATTATTAAAGGTTTTACTATGGCAGTATCTATCACATCTCCCTCATTAGTTGACAAATTTCCGGCAATACCTGAATATGATGCAATTGTAATTGGCTCTGGTATAGGTGGTCTAGTTACAGGTACTCAACTTGTAGCTAAAGGAGCCAAAGTTATAGTCTTAGAAAGTTATATTATTCCTGGTGGTAGTTCCGGTTACTTTGAAAGAAAAGGATACACATTTGATGTTGGTGCATCAATGATATTTGGCTTTGGCAAAAAAGGCACAACAAATTTACTTACTCGTGCTTTAGATGCTGTCAATGTTAGTATAGAAACAATTCCAGATCCAGTACAAATACATTATCACTTACCAGATAATTTAGAATTAAAAGTTCACCAAAAATATGAAAAATTTATAGAGGAATTAACTGAAAAATTTCCCCATGAAAGGAAAGGAATTAGGCAATTTTATGATGAATGTTGGGCAGTCTTTAATTGTCTTAATTCTATGGAGTTATTATCTTTAGAAGAATTAAAATATCTCTCCAAATCATTTTTTCGACATCCAGGGTCTTGTTTAGGGTTATTGAAGTATTTACCCCAAAATGTCGGAGATGTTGCCCGTCGATACATTAATGATTCCCAGTTATTAAAATTTATCGATATGGAATGTTATTGTTGGTCAGTAGTTCCGGCAGATTTAACTCCAATGATTAATGCTGGTATGGTATTTTCTGACCGACATTATGGAGGTATTAATTATCCTAAAGGCGGCGTGGGAAAAATTGCGCAAAAATTGGTAGAAGGTTTGGAGAAAAATGGAGGAGAAATTCAATATAAATCCCGGGTCAAAAAAATTATTATCGACAACGGAAAAGCTGTAGGAGTGGAATTAACTAATGGTAAAGTTTATCGAGGTAAACGGATTATTTCTAACGCGACAAGATGGGATACTTTTGGCAAATTAGTTCCAGAAAAAAATATACCCCGAAGTGAAATGAAATGGCGGAGTAATTATCAAAAATCACCAAGTTTTTTAAGCTTGCATTTAGGAGTAAAAGCGACCGTATTTCCTCCAGGTACAGAATGTCATCATATTCTGTTAGAAAATTGGGAGAAAATGGAGGCACCAGAAGGTACAATTTTTGTCTCTATTCCTACATTATTAGACCCAAGTTTAGCACCAGAAGGATATCATATTGTTCATACTTTTACACCCAGTTATATGCAAGACTGGCAAAAATTATCAATTCAAGAATATGAAGCAAAAAAAGAAGTAGCAGCAGAAGGAATTATTAATAGGTTAGAAAATATTTTTCCTGGTTTAAATGCAGGTTTAGATCATATAGAAGTAGGAACAGCTCGCTCCCATCAAAAATTTTTAAATCGTGAAGATGGAACTTATGGACCTATTCCTCAGCGTAAGTTAAAAGGTTTATTAGGAATGCCATTTAATCGCACTGCAATACCTGGTTTATATTGTGTTGGAGATAGTACATTTCCTGGTCAAGGTTTGAATGCTGTAGCATTTTCTGGTTTTGCTTGTGCTCATAGAGTTGCTGTTGATTTAGGATTAAAAGAAGTAAAAAGTAAGAAGTAATATCAATTTCATAAAATGTTGTAGAATTAAATTTTTTGTGGGAATTTGTAGGGGCAATTTATGAATTGCTCCCATAGTAATCCGCGCATTTGTCGTGACAGTTTTAATAATGGTTAATTTGATCCCCTAACCTTGAAAATTCTATCCTTACGGGCAATTTCTGTTTGTTATGCTCCTAATTACGCGTTTGAGACAGCATTCGGAACGAAATCGTCCCTACCACCACAATATTACAACTGATTAGAGGATTGCTATATAGGAGTCAAGAGTTAGAATAAAAGTAAATTTATGAATCATTTTGTGGTAATTTAGTATAATACCATTAAAAAAAAATGTTACAAATAGTGTAGTTAAGGAAGAAGAAAGAAAAAGGTTCATTAATTGATAATTGATAATGGATAATTGATAATTACCTCTGGTTAAAA
>NZ_JBNHER010000236.1:0-5584 GCF_050015975.1 Dapis purpurea BLCC-M126
TTTAACCAGAGGTAATTATCAATTATCCATTATCAATTATCAATTAATGAAGCAGCCGAACCCAGTTTCTGGTTTTTTTCAATGAAAACCTCTCCCCTAACCCCTCTCCTGCAAGGAGAGGGGCGAAGTCTTCTCCCCCTTCCCTAGTAGGGAAGGGGGTTGGGGGGTTAGGTTTTTTTCCCACAATTTTAATCTAGACGCGCTACTACGAACTTTAATTATAACTATTCAACCGGAGATGATATAAGTCCTAATTGGATATTTTTTTGTCGCCATCTGTGCCCTCTTTTACCCAGTCCAGTATAATTTTTTTCGGGGCTTCTGAGTTAGTAGAAAGAAAAGGGGTAAATATTGTGCTTTACCCTGTACCTGAAAGCCACTATTAAGGCTTTGTCTTTAATGAACCTGCTAGATAAACACCAAGTAAACCCAGACCAAATATTGCGGTAGGTTCGGGAACATCTACAACATCCGCTCTAATGATTTCAGCATATAACATTGCCTCTGCTGTTGACTGTTCCGGGGAGTTAAACTCACTGAGGAAAGTATTACCACCATCACTAGAAAAACCGATTAGTTTTACTGTGTAATTTACTCCATCAAAGTTAAAAGAATCACTTGTGAGACCATTAGCTTGAAATTGGAGTTTATCTCCATCTAAAACTGGGTTTCCTGTATAGTTAGGAGTATTAAGAATGTTGAAAGTATAGTTGAAATTTTCTATGCTATTGAAAGGATTAGTAAAAGATAGTTTTACCTCTAGAGGGAAATCTCCATTAAAAGTATTAAATGTGGCACCATTCCGATAGGTTAAATCACCAACTGCAAATAGGGTATTTACACCAGTGCTAAAACCTAAACCATCATACTGAACATAATTTGTGAAAGATCCAGCTACAGAGTGTCCCCAAGTCAACCTGTTATTTGTCCCACCGTTTTCATCGGAGAGATATTCCGCACCAGCAGATACAACGGGTAGACCCCATGAACCAGATGATGTTCCAGCAAAAGTAATAGCTTCAACTTTTCCTGTTGTTGCCAACAACATTGTAGTAGTTGCTATTAAGGTTGGCAAAAATTTAGTTCTGTTCATAGTAAACCATTCTCCTAATTTTTTATTTTTATTAGTTGATTGCCTAAATATCTTATTCTTATGGAATTTCTCTCGTCAGGAATGCTATATTTAGTTGCCATTCGATTTCCCCATCTCCCCAAGAATATATAGCAACAATGAGTGAAATTTGGCATTACTCTATATAAAACTTATTCATTTGTTTCAATTATCAAAAATTACTATTTTTATATAATTTTATGTCAGATATATTCATAGTAAATTAACCTTCATAAAAACTGGCCAAAAATAGGTTGTCGATCTTTAATGTCTAAGCTAATGTTAGATTAAATACCATCTGTTTATTATTCGTATAATATGAAAATATATAGAGAAATATTACTCGGAAAAAGGACTAATTACTTAATGAAGACTACCTTCCGCCAACAATCTCTAATTACAGCCTTTTTAATGACTGTTTCAATCGTAGCCTACTGCAGTTTGTTTTTGAATGAGGCGAACAGTCAAACTCCTAAATTGCAAGATAAAAATGAATATCCTCAAGATTTTGCGGAGGCTTATCAGGCAAGTTGTCAGTTTAATGCTGTGGCAAAAGGATTGCCTGGAGAACAATCTGAAATATTATGTAATTGTACCTTGAATCAGTTTCAATCTAAATATACCTTAGCAAAATTTCAGAAACTATTGGAAGAATCAGCAAAGGAGGAAACACCGGACGAGTTAATAGAAGTAGGAGAGCTTTGTGCTGAAAAGTTAATAAATTGATTTTTAGGGAGTAGGCAAAAAATATTTACCCCATTAGTCGTACTCTCTCTAAACAATAGACATCTCCAGAAAAGAGGGAGTAGGGAGTAGGGGGAAAGAATTAATGGTTTATGCGTATGGGATTGATTTGATTTTTCATTTTTGGAGAAGTCTAATAATAATTAGAATTGATGATGACTATAAATACCCTATTTTGGTATAAAAAAATATTTCTAAATTCTCTTCCCTACTGACTCCTGACTCCTGACTCCTAATTAACTATCTAAATTATACCAATGCTACCGAATTTATATGAAACAGTCTTCAGTGAAAAATCTGCGACAGCGCTGGAATATTTCTAGGTGGGCGATCGCTAATCCTTGGTTAACTATTTGTTTTTGGTTAACTGTAACTATAGCAGGATTATTTGCTTTTAGTAGTCTCAAATATGCTTTATTTCCAGAGGTCAGTTTTCCGGTAGTGGTAGTACAAGCAAAAGCAACTTTTGACACTGCTATAGAGACGGAAAGGGAAATTACTGCTCCCATTGAAAATGCTGTAAAAAGCCTGGAAACAAAAGGTATGTATGAATTGCGATCCTCCACATATCCAGGTCAAACAGTCATAAATATGGCTTTTAGCACTCTCTACAATTTAACCTCGGCAACAGCAGATGTAGAAACTGCTCTCAAACAAGTAACTCTACCTTCAGAAACCAATTTAGAAATAATTAGTCTGGACTTAAACGAGTCGGCAGCTATTAGTTATGCTATTACCAGCAAGAGTCAAACCCTGAAAGAATTAACTAAAATTGCTCAAAATCAAATTATTCCTACTATTGCAGAATTACCAGGAGTTTTAAAAGTTAATCTACTGGGCGATACTTCTCGAAAACAAAAAGATAACGAAAAATTAATCTCTACCTTACCGCCAACTCTTGTTAGTTTCAATGCTAAAAATGCTATAGCTTTTCAAGTAGTTAAACGTGCTGATGCTAATACTCTAGAAGTGGTGAGTAGGGTAGAAGCAATTATAGCAAAATTGCAATCTGACTTACCAGAGATAGAGCTTGTCTTAGCAGAAACTCAAGCAGACTATATTCAGGAGGCAACCAAAGCTACTATTGATGCTTTACTATTGGGAATTATTCTGGCAGTGGCAGTCATTTTTCCTTTCTTGCGGAATTTTGCAGCGACAATGATTACAGCATTGGCAATACCTATTTCTTTATTAGGCACTTGTATTGTCATGGCAATATTTGGATTTAATTTAGAAACCATTACTCTTCTGGCATTGGCAATAATTATTGGTATTATTGTTGATGATGCTATTGTGGATGTGGAAAATATTGCTAGACATATTGAAGCAGGAGAAACTCCTAAACAGGCAGCAATTTCTGGCACTGATGAAATAGGTTTAACTGTTGTTGCTTCTACTTGCACTATTGCTGCAGTATTTCTGCCAGTTGCTTTTATGGGAGATACTCTCGGTCAATTTTTTCAACCTTTTGGTTTAACGGTTTCTGCAGCAGTATTAATTTCTTTATTGGTTGCTCGGACTTTATCTCCAGTATTGGCAAGTTGGTGGTTAGGTAAGAAGGAAGAAGGAAGAAGGAAGAAGGAAGAGGGAAGAGGGAAGGAGGAAGAAGGAAGGAGGAAGGAGGAAGAGGGAAAGTTTGAAGTTATCAGTCAGAAGTTAGAAGGAAAAGGACTTATGCAGAAACCGGGTTTATCAAGGAAATCTCGTGACTTGAATAACCAGGATAATAAACCCGGTTTCTTGTTTGAGAATATTTTATCTAATCAATACCAAAAATTACTTAACTGGTCCCTAGATCATCGCAAAATTGTCATTGCCATAGCTTTACTTAGTTTTGTTGCTGGTGTAGCCATGATTCCTCTAATTCCTAAAGGATTAGTACCTCAACTCGATCGAGGAGAATTTAATATTACCTACTCTTATCCTCTGCCTAATTTTGCCACTAATACTGAAAAATCTCCCCCTCCCCAAGAAGTTCAAGCGCCTCCTAATAACTCAATTTTTGGGGAAGGTGCATTTAATTGGATGAGCGATATAACCAACTCTCCCACCAGAATATTGTTAAGAAAATCTCGGAGAATAGCTCAACAAATTGAGAAAATTGTTTTATCTTCCCCAGAAGTAGAATCAGTCTTTAGTATTGCAGGTTTCCAGGGTGAGCCAAATCGTGGTAAAGTATATGTCAAACTCACAAAAGAGCGTTGGCGGAGCCTAGCGGGAGCTACATCGTTAACTACTTCCCAAGTACAAGAGCAAACTCGTACTGCTTTATCAGAATTAGAAAAGGTGACTGTCAGTGTTGAGGATATTCCTTTTGTGCAGACTGGTGCAGGAAAACCTTTTGAAATAATTCTGTTGGGAGATAACCGGGAAATTCTCCACAATACTGCTACCAAAATTCAAACTCAGATTCAAAAAATACCTGGTTTTGTAGACATAACTATAACGTCTCAGTTTCAGAATTTTGATAACCCCATGGAAATAAGTCGTCGTGGTTTGAAACAGGTTGTGTATATTACTGCTAATCTCTCTGATGGTTTAGGATTAGCCGATGCTATTGATTTGGCGGTAGATGTTGCTGAATCTGTTTTACCAGATGGTGTCCAGTTAGACTTGGGAGGAGATTCTCTGAGAGTGGGAGAAGTATTTGGTAGTTTTGGTGTGACGTTGGGTTTGTCTGTTGTCTGTATGTTGACAGTGCTATTTTTACTTTTTCGGAGATTTTTGGAACCTCTAGTAGTAGGTTTGTGTTTGCCTCTATCTATTGTGGGAGCAATGTTAGGGTTGTTAGTTATTCAGAGTGATTTTGGCGTTATTTCTTTATTAGGTCTGATTTTTCTCCTTGGTTTGCTTGACAAAAATGCCTTATTGTTGATGGATTATATTAATCAACTGCGTCAGTCAGGGTTAGATCGGAGAGAGGCAATTTTGGAAACTGGGGTAGTGCGACTGCGACCGATTTTGATGACCACAAGTTCGACAGTTTTAGGAATGTTACCGATCGCTCTGGGATTAGGAGCAGGGGCAGAATTACGACAACCTCTAGCTGTTGCAATTATTGGGGGGTTGATTACTTCTACTTTGTTGAGTTTAATTGTAGTTCCTGTTTTGTATACTTCATTAGAAGATTGGTGGGATTGCAAAAACAGTTAAATAGACGAAGAAATTTTAAAACTAGCTGATATCAAAATGGATATAACGCCAAATCAACGATTCGGGAAACTACAAACAAAATAAAAAAGTTGGGTTAACACAACCAGAAAACTACGCACTCTTAGCATTAATAATAGAAAGTCCTGTTTATAAAAAAATTATATCTGGATGAAAACTCTCAAATCCCTAATTTTTCCTAGGGATAAGCTGTGCTAACATTACCTCAATTCAACCTACATTAATTACGCTCGTAGTTGGGCTTTAGCCCCTCCAAGGATTGGGCTAAAGCCCAACTACAAACTTAATAGTTTAATAGTGCGTGTCATTTGGAAAATCAGCAAAAGCACTGTAACTCTCTAAATTTTCCTTCATATAAATTTACACAGTTTTAAAGTTTTATGTAGTTTTTGCTACATTTTTTTATGCTTCTGCCACTATTAAAAACATAAACCATCTTTATAAAACGAATTTTATCAAAAGGAGTCGAACAATATGGATGCTCAAAAATTCCTGAGTCGCTACTCTATAGAACCCATTTGGTATCTTTTCCGTCCAAGGTTATACTAAGTAGCGATC
>NZ_JBNHER010000237.1:0-1964 GCF_050015975.1 Dapis purpurea BLCC-M126
TTTAAACCTGAATTATTTAATTAATAATTAATAATTAATAATTATTCGGTAAATAGGAGCAAATAATTAAGTATTTATGTTTAATATTTTTCTGAAAATTTAACTCCTGAGAAAGATTAATATACATCTCCTATAATCAAAAATAAAATCAATTATCTTTCAGAAATCATCAATTCTTTCTCTTGATTTTTATATTACTTGTAATATTTTTAGTGCGGGCATCTTGCCCGCTAATTTGTACTTCACAGGCTGCTAGGAGTGGTGTATTTACGAGAATAAGCTTGAACATATCTAAGTATGCCACGAGCAACTGCCTGCGCCATGCGACTACGTTGAACAGGATCGGCAAGTATCCTCGAATCATAATTACCAGTGACAAAACCCACCTCTACCAAAACAGCAGGCATCTTAGTATGTCTTAATACATGAAAACGTGCTCGCTTTACACCACGATTATTCATAGTCGGAAAAGCTTCCAACATACTATTCTGAATATACCCTGCTAGAGCACGCCCACTTTGGTAATAAAAAGTTTCTAAACCATTCACATCAGGACGACTCATACTAATAGCATTAGCATGAATACTCACAAACAAATCTGCTCCAACCCTATTAGCAATTGCAGAGCGTGGTGGTAAATCTAAATCCCGATCTGTCTTACGAGTCATAACAACTTGTATATTATTCTGCTCCAGAATTTTAGCTACCTCTAATGACATCGGTAACACAATATCCTTCTCCCGCAGACCTCCAATACCCACTCCACCTAAATCTGTGGGTCCCCCATGTCCGGGGTCTATAACTATCATTAGTCGTCCATCACGTTGAGGTAATCTATTGGGGAAAGGAAAACGAGGATTAGTATTATTAGGGCGTCTATTATTGCGACGAGGCCAAGGAAAAGGCCAGCGTCTCGGACGCAAATTTTCAGAGGAATTCTGAGGTAATCTATTCTGAGGTGGTGGATTTTGGGGTGATGAATTTGGATATGATGGATTTCGGGATAATGAATTGTTTCCCCGTGAAAATAGTGAGGGTCTTGAACTAGAAGATTGCTGTGTAGGATTGGGCTTCCAACCTGGAGGTGCAGTTCCAATATTACCCCAACCCATAGGCAAAGATAACTGTTGGGCCGTAATCTGAGTTACTTCTGCAATTTTTACGTTAGTAGCAGGCTTAACCAGAATTGTAACTGTTTCTGGATCTTCTTGACGTATTTTAGCCCAAACCAAAGGACTACCAACCTGTCGGCCTGGTAATCTCAATCGGTCATCTACCTTGGCATTATATATAGTAATTCCATAAGCATCTGTTTCAGAATCCCAACCACTGGTATAGTTTAGAGCTTGGTCTCCAGTAACCACTAACTCATTACCATTCTTTAATTCTACTGACTTAACCACCGCAAAGCCAGTACCTTGATTAATTGTCGGTGGTGCTTCTCCTTGAGGCCATACTGCTACTCCACCTGCATAAGCGCGAGCTTGCCATTCAGTATTAGTATCTGGCAAACTTACTGTCAGACGAACTACTGCTGGTGCAGTTGAAAGTTGAGTTAGTTGAGTAATTGTTAATCCAGATTCATTAAATCTTTGATTTGGTTTGAGACCCTTGGCAGTTAGAGTAGCATTAAGGACATCAATTGTCATCCAGGTACGGTCAACACTCTTCTTCAGTTCAATTTCTGGTAATTTACCACTTGTTTTGAGAACTACTCCCTCTTCTTTTATTTGGACATCTTCTACAAGAGTTGGTGTGCCATTAGTGGCAGTTGAATTATAGGGAGAAGGATTATTAGGTCTTTGTGTATTTTGATTGCTTGGTCTTTCTGTTCTGCGAAGAAGTAGGGGCGAACTTGGAGGCGGTGGGGCTGAAGACTGGGGACTTTGGAGAGGGAGAGGTGAACGTGGAGGCAGTGGGGCTGAAGACTGGGAACTTTGGGGAGCTAGGGGTGGAGACTGAGG
>NZ_JBNHER010000237.1:2064-39893 GCF_050015975.1 Dapis purpurea BLCC-M126
GAGGCAGTGGGGCTGAAGACTGGGAACTTTGGGGAGCTAGGGGTGGAGACTGAGGTACAATATTAGTATTAGTAGTAGAGGTAATTTGTTGAGGGGTTGGTATTTGTACAGTCCATTCGCTAGGAGAAATACCCCTGAATTGTACTTGTTTTGGATCAATAGTATAACCATTGTTTAGTTCTACTACTATCCGAGCTGTTTGAGAATTAAATTGTCCTACTCTAATTGCTTTAATTGCCCCACCCACAACTTGAGAAGTTCTGATACCACCTAAAGTTGTTCCTGGTAAATCTATAACTAACCGAGTTGGGTTAGTAATTAATTGGGCCTTTGGTTGAACGCCACCCTCTGTGGTAAAGGATAGTTGGTTCTGATTAACTTTAAATTGCCAAGATTCTAGGGTTGCAGCTTCAGAGGGACTTCCTAAGACAAAAACACTGAGTATACTGGGAAGTAGCCAGCGTAGGATGAGGTTTTTCCCTAGTTGGGTACTGTTAAGAAAGATCAAACGATTTCCTGGATATATATTTTTCATATCAAGTCTAATACTTTATTGAATCCTCTAAATCAATATAAATATATTCATTTCACTTGTATGGTTGTTTATGAATAGAATATGATTAGCTTATAATCATTTACTTCTACACCCAAATAACCACTTCAATAATGATTGTGAGGATAACTAGAGGGACATATTATCATATATTTTTCTCAATGGTTGTTAGTCATTCCTGATATATCTAAATATTTTTTTTGATTAATATTTTTGATTTTTGTCAGTAGCCCTAGACATTATATACATATAACTTACGCAGTACAAAGTATTTTAGTCATTGCGACCGACAAGGAAGCAATCTCAAATCCTAGTTTTTCCTACATCATGCTTCATTAATGAAATTGACCCTCAAACCCACTAATTAATTATTAATTATTTAAACGGAGATAATATAACATTAAAGTTAGTGCAGGGTGAGGAAAATAAGGTGTCAGTGATAAAATCCTTAAACTCTTAAAAACAAAGCCCTTTTGACTTTAAAATTTGAACTTTTGACTTCCGCGTAGTCACTAGGACTCTACATCTTTTTCGAGCATTCTAAAGTGCATACAGCAATCTCGCCCCTGTTGTTTAGCTTGATATAAAGCTTGATCGGCTTCAAGTATCAATTCCTGCAGTTTTTGATCGACTAATGGTATCTGAGTAGCAATACCTAAACTTAAGGTCACTATTTGTTTTTCACTTTTCCCATGAGGAATAGCTAAACCTTTAATTGCTGATTGAATTTGTTTTGCTACTACAGAAGCTCCTCTTTCATCAGTATTGGGCAATATTACAGCAAATTCTTCTCCTCCATAGCGAGCTAACAAGTCTACAGGACGTTTCACAATTTCCTTAGCAGTCTTAGCTATTTTAACCAAGCATTGATCTCCTGCTTGATGACCATAAAAATCATTGTACAATTTGAAATGATCGACATCAAGCATAATTAGAGATAAAAATTGCTTTTCTCTTACCAGTCTTTTCCATTCCAGCTCTAAAATTTCATCAAAGTAACGTCGGTTAGGAATTTGAGTTAAACCATCAAGTCGAGCCAGATTTTCTAATTTATGATTTGCTTGCTTAAGTGCATCAAGAGTTTGAGATAATTCCTGTGCTTGAGAACGAGTTTGAGCTAATAAATGGGAATGCTCCAAAGCAACACTAAACTGAGCTGCCAGTTGTTTAACAAATCGAATTTCATTTTCAGTCCATTTACGGCTATTTTCACACTGATGAATACATAATAATCCCCATAATCTTGAACCCATCATTAAAGGTATGATTATTTGTGCCTTAATTTGAAATTGCTCTAACAGTTGAATATGACAATCCTTTAAACCAGCCTTGTAAATATCATCTAGCACTTGGATACGTTTCTGTTGATAGTCAATGGCGAACTGTTCACCAAAACAATTATCGTAAACTTTTTTGAAAAGCGCAGAGTTATAAACTGGTAAAACGTTTTCAGCAACAAACTCACCAAAGCGGTAGTTACTATCTGGATCAAAGCGGAATAACCCGACGCGATCGCACTCTAAAGCTTTTCTAACTTCTTTGACAGTTGTTTTACATAAAGTATCAAAGTCTAGAGACTCACGAATTTCTGAGATTAAGTTAAATAAAATTGTTTGTTGCTGGCTATTTTCTCGCAAATATTTCGCTTTTTGTTCTACTTCTGCCAGTTGTTCTGCTTGCTGTAGGGCAATACCTAATTGGGCAGAAACTTGAGTCAAAAATTTAACTTCAGAAATTTGCCAATTATTGGATCTGGAATGTTGATAGGCACCGAGAATTCCCCACAGTTTCTGTTTGACAAAAATAGGAGCAGTTGCAAAGGCTCGGATATGAAATTGTTCCAACATTTCAACATGGCATTTAGACAACCCTGCTCTATAAATATCTTCTACTACAAATGTTTCGTTATGGAGATATCTACCACCTTTATGTTCTTGAAGATAGGAGTCATTCCAGATAGTGTTTTTACCTAGTTTTGCATAATTATCCCAACCAGGTTCAATAAATTCAAAGTCTCCAACAAACTGACCACCCCAGTCTTGAGAAAAACGATATACTGAGACTCGTTCGACACCTAAAAGTCTACAAGTTTCTTTTGTTGTTGTGCGAAATATTCTTTCTAGATCGAGAGATGCTCTAATCTTGCTAATGACTTGATATATTGCGCTTTGGTGTGCAGATATTTTCTCTAATTGTTCTGTTCTTTGGTGCAGTTGAACTTCTAAATAGTCAATCGTTGGTAATCCTAATAATCTAGATATCTTATTAATTATTGGGCGGGCTAAGATAGCTAATATAGAATCAGTTTTTCTGTTATTCATGAGTTGTTTTACTTAATATTCCAACATATAGCTTTTCTTGATTATATATAATTGGATTATATTTGGTAAACATTTTATGTTTTTAGTAAAGATGTTAAAAGTAGCTCTATTCTATGAGACTATATAACTAAAATAGCACAAGAAATCTCTATAAGCTATATATACTTTCTTCAGGACTTTCCATGGAAAATATTTGATATAAATGTCTCTTATTTCTATTTTATATTAACCATCATACTTATTTGGATATTATTTGATGCTATTTTCAAACAAGAATGTTACAAATAAGTTTTAGTTAAAGTAATAATTTTATGTAAAATGCAGAGCTAAAAGCCGTTATATTTTAGGTTGCTTCCTGGGTCGTAACTGGGAATTTCAGCAATTATTATAATTATACTTTTCCTGTCTTGATACGAAGAATTTTTTTTGATATATTTCAGGAAATTCATAGGATAAAGAAGTGCTTACTCAGTTAATATAAGTGATATAAAACTAATCCTTATACCAATTTTTAAAAAAATGTTACGAATAGTAAGGACAATAAAAATATTTTACAGGATATTTACCTTTGACAAAAAATATGATTTTCTAGTTAAAAAATGATATACAAATTATTCATTATGATTCCTGACTCCTGACTCATGACTCCTAAAAAGTTCCTTAGCTATTTGTATAAAAAATTTATCAAATTGGTATTACTTAATCTATCAAAAAACTGAGAGCTGATTTTTAATAGTTTAATGATTACCTTTATTTTAATATCTCTTTGAATCAAAATATAGTAATCCGTGCATTGGTTGTGACAGTTTGTATAATAATTAATTTGAGTCCTTAACCTTGAAAATTCTGAATTCTATAGGGGCGATTTCCGTTTTTCATGCTCCTAATTGCGTGTTTGCGACAGCATTCGGAACGAAATCGCCCCTATTACTAAAATATTACAACCGATTAGAGGATGGCTATAGAAGCTTACTACAAAAGAAAAAGTTAGATTATATTTCTCCTGACTCTTAAGCAGTAGCCTAAATTTTTGTAGTAAACATTTATCAAGCTGGTATTATAGCGCTATGCCCAATTCAGAAGTTAGAAGTAATCCCTGACTGAGTTTGAGCATTTATAAATTTCTATCCCTATTTGCTTAGTACTATATTAATCAATTAATTAACTTTTAAAATGACTTCAATCAAGTCGAAAAAATTTGAACCACTTTTAGTCAATCCTCTACTTTTACATAAGAGTAATTATGGTTTGCTGAATAAATTTCAAAAGATGGGCAGATAAATGTTTGAGCATTTTCAAGTCCGGAAAAAGTAGGAGATTGTAAACAAGGGTAAGCTCAAAAAGTTAGTATTTGGGTAAGAGTTAGGGAGGTTGGAGCAAAGGATAATTTTTCTGAGTACCTCCTGTATAATACCATTTCTCAAAAAGAATGCTATATATGATTGGGTGGGGAGGTGGGGGAGAGGTTAAAAGTAGGAAAAACTAATACTAACCGATTAATAATTGTCAAAAACAGACTTTGAATTTTGCTAAATATTTGACTTCAGAAGTCAAACTGAAGTATAGCATTACTTTTGGTAATTGGTATAACTACCCTGTCTCTGTTGAGTTTTCACTACTCCCTACTCCCTACTCCCTACTCCCTACTCCCTCCCTTCACCATCAGACTTTTGAGCACAAGCCCTAATTATTGAAATAGCTAACTATTAACAAAGAGTAATCTTGATGTTAAAAATCTATCCATCCAACCTTCTAAATAAACTTGATTTTCTGCTTGTTCCTCTGGATTTTCTGTATCTAAAGGATGAGGTGCTAAACCCAAAACTGCAGCTGTTGTTACACAAAACATTGACTTCTGAAAAGTCTCACAAATTTTCACTCGTAAATTATCTGTACCTCGGTTAGTTTTTTGATAAACTTCTAGAAGATAATCTGGTATAAAATGCCGCATATCTTGCATTAATAATGTAGGTGGAATTCCTGCACCACCAATAGGTAAAGGATCGGCATATAAAGCACCATAAGTAAATTGACTTTGATCGGGGTCAATTTGTTGAGCTTGAGCGTTGTATGAAACTGTGCCTAAAAATGGTGCTCCTCGGAAGAAAACTGCTTCAACATAGGGAACTGCTGTGTCTGCTAAAAAGGTTAAACCTACTGATTCAGGAATTATTTCATAACGTTTACCTTTGATATTTACAGCAAAGGTAATTGGTAAATTTGCTGCTTCAACTAACCCTAATAAAATATGATCTACTACTTGAGGAATAGATTTCATTTTGCCTTGGTCATATTTATCAGATAAGGTCATAAATATATCACTCATTACCCGCCAAAATTGACCTAAAGCACTATAATAAGCTTGTTGACGTACCATGTCTGGTAAAAATTCGGGAAATAATTGATTGAGTGGCATTAACATCAAATTTCCTGTTATTTCAGTATCTATAGCTGCTTTTGCTAGTTGTTTAAATTCCGCTGAATCTAAATATTTATCCAGACCTCCACCTCCATGCCATAACATTCCTTTCATGCAATATTCTGCATATTCATAATTAATTCTGTCATGCCACCAAAACTTCAGTAATTTACCTAATGAAATTTCACCATTGAAGTATTTGAAAAAGGGAAACATTTCTAAAAATTGATGTTCGGCAATGTAAATAAGATTTTTGGAATAAGCATCTAATACAATGCCGTAACTTTTTAAAATTCCGACAACTTCTAGGACATTTTCTTGGGTATCTTTTAGCAGAGCTTGACCGGATTTTAAGCGATTAATATATGTTGAAAGTGGATGGTTTTTACATTTTAAAGTTGTGTTTATCATAATTTTTTTTTTCCTAAATTTAATTTATTTTGATCGGGTTAAAATTTACAAATTATTCATAAACTAAATATTAAAAGACCAGCTCTGCTATCTACTAATGTCATTGCAAGGGGGCTGAGAAAGTAATTATCTTGGTTTACCTAGTCATTACCCACTGTGGCAATCTTTGGCATAGATAGCAGTTAAGCTATATTGGGATATTACGTTGGCTAAAAATATATTTTTCCCAGGAGATTGACTTGTTCAATTGACACCTCCCAATGACAAAACCAGGCTTTCTTTAATATCATTAACTATTCAGAATATTTAATGATGGGAGATTGAGCAGCGATCGCCGACCTATCAATAACCTGTGATAATATAGGTTGACTAATACTCATTGTATTTGCTTCAGTTTCAGTCCAACGCACCACCCAATTAGGTTGTATTCCTAAAACAATAATCAGAACTGTCAAAATAATAGCTGGTATTCTATCTGACCATTGTACTGAAGGCAAATTAACAACTATTGGAGATAACCTACCAAAAAATACTCGGTTAGCTAAAAGCAAGAAATAGGCTGATGTTAGTCCTGTTCCGATCATACATAGAAGAGTGGGAACTGTAAAAACATTGAAACTGCCTCTAAACACTAAAAATTCTGAAATAAATCCAGCCATTCCCGGAATACCAGCACTTGCCATTACTCCCAAAATCATTAAACTACCAATCATTGGCAAACCTTGTTCTGGGTTCAATAGACCGCGTAATACATCTATATCCCGCGTACCTGCTTTTTTGTAAACTACTCCCACTAATAAAAATAGTAAAGCAGAAATTAGACCATGGCTAATCATTTGGAATACTGTTCCCAAAAGACTTAGGGGAGTTGCTGCTGCACTAGCTAACAAAATGTAACCCATGTGACCAACCGAACTATAGGCCACCATTTTTTTCATGTCTTTTTGTGCAATGGCATTCAATGAAGCATAAAGCACACTGACTACCGCCCATATTGCTAACCAGGGAGAAATATACACCCAAGCTTCAGGAAACATATTTAATCCAAATCTCAGCAAACCATAAGTTCCAAGTTTTAATAACACTCCTGCTAAGAGTACGGAAATTGGTGTGGAAGCTTCAACGTGAGCATCTGGCAACCATGTATGGAAGGGAACTAGGGGAATTTTAATTCCAAACCCAATGACTATTGCTCCCAATAGTAATAGTTGAGTTGCTAAAGGTAGGGTATGAGCAACTACTTGGTCGTAAGCAAAATTGGAGGAACCACTTAACCACACTACTCCCAGAAATCCAGCCAGGACTAGAATTCCTGAAATTGCTGTATAAATGAGAAATTTTGTAGATGCGTAACCCCGTCTTGGCCCTCCCCAAATTCCAATTAATAAGTACAAGGGAATTAGTTCGAGTTCGTAGAAGAGGAAAAACAACAGTAAATCTTGAGCGAGAAAGGCTCCAAATACGCTGAGTGTCAACAATAGTATGAGGGAGTAATAAAAACGAGGTCTTTTGATTGATTCGTCTGTGGCATAGATAGCAATACTGGTTAACAGACCGTTTAATATTACTAATGGCAGAGACAAACCATCTATTCCCAAGGAGTAGCTTAAACCGAGGGAGTCTATCCAGGGAAAAAAGACAATGAATTGTTGATTTGGATCTTGTGGATTGAATTGGGTGAGCAGTACCAAAGACAATAAGAAACTAATAATAGCTACTGTTAAAGCTAGTTGACGGGCTAATTTAGGCGAGAGAGTGCTTGGCCAAAAACTAATAATACCCGCACCAATTAGTGGAACTAAGATGAGAGCGTTGAGCATTTATTGATATTTTCCTTTGAGGGTAATTTACCGATAATTTTGCAATTCTACTATAGAGCCATGGGAGATGGACAATTCATAGCAGAAGTCATTTCAGTTATCAGTTAGAAATTAGAAGTTAAATTATTGCTGTGGCTAAATTTCAGAGTTTGAGAATATCTGCCCTAGTAATGGTGACTGCTATCAATCAAGACTACAGGTTAATCACAAATCAAAAACTGGAAATATATTCATTACTATTGCGACATACGCAATAGTAGAACATCAAACCTCTGTCAAAACTAAACTCAGAGTCACTGATGCTCTGAGCGAGAGTCTATCAATCAACACTACAGGTTAATCACAAATCAAAAACTTAAAATATATTCATTACTGTTGCGACATACGCAATAGTAGAACATCAAACCTCTGTCAAAACTAAACTCAGAGTCACTGATGCTCTGAGCGAGAGTCTATCAATCAACACTACAGGTTAATCACAAATCAAAAACTTAAAATATATTCATTACTGTTGCGACATACGCAATAGTAGAACATCAAACCTTTGTCAAAACTAAACTCAGAGCCACTGATGCTCTGAGCAAGAGTCTATCAATCAAGACTACAGGTTAATCACAAATCAAAAACTTAAAATATATTCATTATTGTTGCGACATACGCAATAGTAGAATATCAAACCTCTGTCAAAACTAAACTCAGAGTCACTGATGTTCTGAGCAAGAGTCTATCAATCAAAACTATATGTTAATCACAAATCAAAAACTTAAAATATATTCATTACTGTTGCGACATACGCAATAGTAGAACATCAAACCTCTGTCAAAACTAAACTCAGAGTCACTGATGTTCTGAGCGAGAGTCTATCAATCAATGCCAAAAAATTAAGCACTAAAATATTTCATCACTATTGCGCAATAGTAAACTATCACCTTCCTACAACTTCTCATTAAAATCTTTCTGCATGACAAGAATCTATTTTTGTAGCATAATTGTATTATAAAGGTCGCGTAATGGTATTGCGAAGTAATATCGCTCTGAGAAAAGGCCATAAAGAGCCTTAGCAATCTTCTTACTTTTGATTTTTGAGTTGATTAGGATGGATAGAAAAACAGTAGAATCAGGATTAATATTACTTGCTCTCACAGGTTCTCAAGCTTACGGAACTTCCACACCTTCATCAGACTATGACTATAAAGGAATTTTTATTGCTCCGAAAGATTATTATTTAGGTTTTAAATCTGTAGAACAAAAAGACCGAGATTGGGATGAACCTGGAACAGGTTTATTTCCAGTATTAGATAACGTCAAAGATTGTGTAATT
Source organism: Dapis purpurea BLCC-M126 (assembly GCF_050015975.1). Lineage (NCBI taxonomy): Bacteria > Bacillati > Cyanobacteriota > Cyanophyceae > Oscillatoriales > Microcoleaceae > Dapis > Dapis purpurea. The sequence goes on from NZ_JBNHER010000237.1 coordinate 10,910, forward strand.
TACGAGTTAAGAAAATTTCTTACTCTTATCTATAACAACAACCCAAATATATTAGAAATACTCTGGTTAGATGCAGATTTTTACTTACATTTATCGCCAGTGGGAAAAAAGCTAATTTCCTATCGTCAAGCATTTATTTCTCAGAAAATCAGAGCTTCTTTTGCTGGTTATGCTTACTCTCAAATTAAACGAGTTGAAACTCATAGAAAATGGTTATTAAATCCTCCTGAAAAAAAGCCAGATCCTCAAGATTTTGGGTTGAATGAAAATAGCTATCGACCTTTAACAAAATCTGAAGTTAATGCTTTTATGGAATTCCTTTATATGTTGGTTAGAGACTGCATAGAATTTTTAGAACCTGCTCAAGAATTTAGAGATTTGCTGTTAGAAAAAATTGATTATAAGGCGATTCTAAAACAACATCTGATTCCTGAAGATTTACTACCGAAAGTTCAAGAATATACAAGGGCAAAAAATGATTTTATTCATCTGTTGCATTTGACTCAAGCTTATCGACAAGCTCTAAGTCAATGGGAGGCTTATTGTAGTTGGAATAAAGGCAGAAATTTGCAACGCAAAGAGTTAGAAAAAAAGTGTGGATATGATGCTAAACACATGAGTCATTGTATTCGGTTGTTAAAAATGGGAATTGAAATTTTGCGGGATGGAGTTTTGTCTGTAAATCGAAAAAAAGCTGGTGATGCTGAATATTTATTATCTATTAGAAATGGGGATGTTGCTTATGAAGAAGTGAAGAATTTAGCTGACGATCTATTTTCAGAAATTAAGGAGGTTAAAACAGAATTGCCAGAACAAGTGGATAAGGAATTTTTGAATCAGGTTTGCGTAGAATTGGTGGAAATTGCGGGAGTTTATTAATAGTTTGAGTCGGGGAGTAGGCTAGGTTCATACAAGGTCAGTATGGGAGAAAGATTTTTGTTGGGTTTGGCCTCTCAACCCAACAAAAATCTATATAACATTAAACAGTCTACTACACCTGAGAGATTGAATGTATCATGAAATATAAAAAGGAGACAGGGAATTGAGAATTGAGAATTAGGAATTTTTAGACAGAAATCAAGACAAATATTTGTCACTTTTAAATCTAGAAAGATATGTACTGAGAATCTCTATATCTACCATATTTCAATCCTTTGAAGTTTTACTGTTTTGAGATTTTAGTCACTATTTAATTTCTGAATACTTATTTGATTTGACAAACAGTCTCTAAGAATTGAGAATTAGGAATTGTCAGAAAGAAATCAAGACAAATATTTGTCACTTTTAAATCTAGAAAGATATGTACCGAAAATCTCTATGTCTACTATATTTCAATCCTTTGAAGTCTTACTGTTTTGAGATTTTAGTCACTATTTAATTTCTGAATACTTATTTGATTTGACAAACAGTCTCTAAGAATTGAGAATTAGGAATTGTCAGAAAGAAATCAAGACAAATATTTGTCACTTTTAAATCTAGAAAGATATGTACCGAAAATCTCTATGTCTACCATATTTGAATCCTTTGAAGTCTTACTACTTTCAAATTTTAGTCACTATTTAATTTCTGAATACTTATTTGATAAACAGTCTCTAAAGTCATAATTCAGAATTTAAGAATTAAATTTTTGCTGCAAAACCTCGACTTTTGATAATACTAAATCAGTGTAAAATCCTGGGTTTAAAAATAAGCATTCAGCCAGCTAGTTGTCAGTTTTTAGCAATAATATTTTTCCCTCTTCTAATTTATATAAGGCGATTGATATAGACTTTAAGTTTAAAAGAATTGATTTTTGTAGTAACGTTTAATTATTACTCAATTAATAAAGCTTTTATAGCCTATCAAAAATAATAGCTGATAGCCGATAGCTGAAAACTGAATGCTTACGTTAAAAGTGATTTACCAAGCAAAAAAATTAGATGGTTTAGGCATGAAAAAACTGCTGTAATTTCAGGGTATAAAAAATATAAGCATCCAGCTCTTAGCTTTTTAATTAATGCTTCCTGCATTAATTTAACTTCTACTACATTTTCAACCAGAGAATTGAAATACAAAAACAACGAGTTTTATTTGTCAAGTTATACAATTTTGTGGCAGAAAATGTAGATTTATCTTAGAAACTGATAGCTGTTTTGCTGACGCAAAGCTCCACTCTATATGTCGGCGACAGCCTAAACGCTACGCGACATTAGAAACACAATTCCTCTGTTATCGTAGCTCCTCCGCAGGAGGCAAGAGGATAGCTGACTGCTAAATGCTTACGAAATATGCTCAAACATTAGAACATCAAATACCTAATCTTTGATAAACATCATCTAAATGTTTTAAATGGTGTTTCGGATCAAAACAAGCTGCTATTTCTGCTTCAGATAACTGACTTTTAATCTGTTCATCTTGACTGATTAAATCTTGAAAATTACCATTGGGTTGATTCCAAGCTTTATGAGCACAAGACTGAACAATTTTATAAGCATCTTCTCGTATCATGCCTTTTTCTACCAAAGCTAAAAGCACTCGTTGGCTAAAAATTACCCCTCCATAAACATTCATATTTCGCTTCATGTTTTCTGGGTATACCAACAATTTCTTGATTAACTCAGTAGTTTCTTTCAGCATAAAATGAGTCAAAATACAAGCGTCTGGTAAAATAACTCTTTCTACTGAACTATGAGAAATATCTCGTTCGTGCCAAAGGGCAACATTTTCCAAAGCAGCAACAGCATGACCGCGGACAATTCTCGCCATTCCCGTTAACCTTTCTGAACGGATGGGGTTACGTTTATGAGGCATAGCACTAGAACCTTTTTGACCTTGAGAAAAATATTCCTCAACCTCTAAAACATCTGTGCGTTGAAGATTACGAATTTCCACCGCAAAACGTTCAATAGAAGCAGTCAATAAGGCGAGGGTTTGTACATACTCAGCATGGCGATCGCGAGAAATTACCTGAGTTGAAGCTGTATCTGGTTTAAGTTCCAGTTTTTGGCAAGCTATAGCCTCAACTCTAGGGTCAATATTTGCATAAGTTCCCACTGCTCCAGAAATCTTACCCACAGCAATATTCTGACGTAGTTGCACTAACCTCTGGCGATGACGACAAACCTCTGCTAACCATCCCGCCAACTTAAAACCAAATGTTATCGGTTCGGCATGAATACCGTGGGAGCGCCCAACCATGAAAGTTTCCCGATGTTGTTGTGCCTGATAGCGAATTGCTTGTCCTAATTCTTCCACACACGACAACAATACATCCAGACTCGCAACCATTTGCAATGCCAGGGCAGTATCCAAAACATCAGAACTGGTTAAACCTAGGTGAATATATCGTCCAACATCGCCAACATATTCATTAACATTTGTCAAGAAGGCAATCATATCATGGCGGACTTCTGCCTCAATTTCCAACACCCGCTCCCGGTCAAAATTCGCCTTGGCCTTAATTTCTGCTACTGCTTCAGCAGGTATATAGCCAAGTTCTGCCTGAGCTTCACAGACAGCTATTTCTACTTGTAGCCAAGTTTTCAGTTTGGCATTATCAGTCCAAAGTTCGCCCATTTCAGGCAAGGTGTAACGTTCTATCACACTCTATCTACAACTAAAACAACCGTTACATTGTACTAATAAATAAAGTCAAAAGTCAAAAGTCAAAAGTCAAAAGTAAGATTTTATCGACTTAAAACCCAGAACAACCCTTAAATACTGAAGTCAAAAGTAAGATTTTATCGGCTCAAAACTTTGAGGCTACAGTAATTTGAGGAAGTTATACCAATTTCATAAACTTAGGCGACAGTACTTATCTTGTATCTTAGGTCGAATTCTTTTCTTCCTTTAGTTTTTGAAAGGAACTTAGGAAATGGGGGAGATATACAGGAGCTTCTGAAGCTATGAGCTAAATATATTGACACTCGTCAAAAGTAAGATTTTACCGGCTCAAAACTTTGAGGCTACAGTAATTTGAGGAAGTTATACCAATTTCATAAACTTAGGTGACAGTACTTATCTTGTATCTTAGGTCGAATTCTTTTCTTCCTTTAGTGTTTGAAAGAAACTTAGGAAATGGGGGAGATATACAGGAGCTTCTAAAGCTATGAGCTAAATATATTAACAGTTTTAGGGAATAGGGGAACAAACAAGAAAATATTTACCCCGTCAAAAGTCTAATTATTTATAGTACTTGATAATAATAGGACGCGTTGTAACTATGACTAGTGGAGGTGATATTATTAACACAGTAAAGTATAGATTAAACATTTCAAATAATCACAAATCAAATCAATTATCTCTGAGAAATCGTCAATTATTTCCCCTTAATCCCTACTCTCCATTCCCTCTTTTCCGGAGAGGCTTATTAATTAAAGTTTTGCAGACACAAGCAGTTTAGGGAATAATTTTGACAAGCATAACTCAGAAAATAGTATAAATATTACTCTGACAGTTAGAGCGGATATTATTGCAGGATGCTTTGTTCTATCTTCTTCCTTGCTAATAACAAAATTTTCCCCTACTAGATACTTCAAACACTTTCCTGTTTCCTTTTACTTATTCCTACCATAAGACTTTTTCAGCTAACCCTATTTAAGTAGGGAACAAATTATGGGAATATAAATTATAAAATTATCACTCTTATTAACTATGACAATTGCTACGGCACAATTTCCAATTGATATAGCAAGCTACAAACCTCTGTCCCTAGACCCCACAAACCCAACCCTTACAGATGAACAACGACAGACACTCAAAGCAAATATTCAACTTTGCCGTGACACAATTATCTTCTTTACCGCCACTGGCGCTGCTAGAGGAGTAGGCGGTCATACGGGTGGCCCTTATGATACAGTGCCGGAAGTGATGATTCTAGATGCCTTGTTCCGAGGTGCAGCAGAAAAGTTTGTACCTATTTTCTTTGATGAGGCAGGACACCGTGTAGCTACCCAATACTTAATGGCTGCTATACAAGGAGACCTTCCTTTTGAACATCTTGTAAATTATCGGGCAGCTAATTCCCATCTGCCAGGACATCCAGAACTAGGACTTACTCCTGGAGTAAAATTTAGTTCCGGAAGATTGGGACATATGTGGCCTTACATCAACGGTGTGGCAATGGCAAATCCTAATAAAGTAGTATTTTGCCTCGGTTCTGACGGTTCTCAACAAGAAGGTAATGATGCTGAAGCTGCAAGATTAGCAGTAGCACAAAATCTTAATGTTAAATTGCTGATTGATGATAATGATGTGACTATCGCAGGTCATCCTTCCAGCTATTTAAAAGGTTATGACCTCAACAAAACTCTCACAGGTCATGGTTTGACTGTACTTGAAGGAGATGGAGAAGACTTAGATAGTCTTTATCAAAGAATTTGTCAGGCAGTTACAACTGAAGGTCCGATCGCTATAATTAATAAGCGGAAGATGTGCCCAGGAATAGAAGGTTTGGAAGGTTCCACCCACGGACATGATGTAATTCCTTTAAAATTGGCGATCGAATATCTCAAGGGTAGAGGAATAACTCAAGCAGTTAACTATTTGGAAGCTATTGAAAAACCAAAACAGAGTTATACTTATTTGGGAGTTAGCGACAAAGCTGGTTCCAACCGCAACGTCTTTGGGGAAACTGTGGTATCTGTTCTCAATGGTATGAGTGAAGCAGAACGTGGCAACCACTTATTTGTTGATAGTGACTTAGAAGGTTCCTGCGGACTCAAACAAATTCGCGAAGCTCACCCAGAACGGTTTGTTAGTGGCGGTATTATGGAACGTGGCAACTTGTCTGCTGCTGCGGGATTTGGTATGGAAGCTGGTAAGCAAGGTATTTTTGCAACTTTCAGCGCTTTCCTAGAAATGTGTATTTCCGAAATTACTATGGCGCGGTTAAATAAGTCTAATCTTTTATGTCATTTCTCCCATGCGGGGATAGATGACATGGCAGATAATACTTGCCACTTCGGTTTAAATAATATGTTTGCCGATAATGGTTTGGATGATGCTTATGAAACTCGTCTCTATTTCCCAGCAGATGCTAATCAAATGAAAGCTTGTGTTGAGGCGGTGTTTACTCAAACTGGTATGCGGTTTATTTTTTCGACTCGCTCGAAAGTGCCAATTATGCTTGACGCTGATGGTAAAGAATTTTTTGGGGAAGGTTACAAGTTTACTCCTGGGAAGGATGAGGTAATTCGGGAAGGTACTGCTGGTTATATTGTGAGTTTTGGTGATGCGTTGTATCGTTCTCTCGATGCGGTGGAACGTCTGAAGCAGGAGGGAATAGATGTTGGTTTGATTAATAAACCGACTCTGAATGTAATTGATGAGGATATGTTGAAAAAGGTAGGTGCTGCTCCTTTTGTTTTGGTAGTTGAGGCTTTCAACCGTCGTACTGGTTTAGGCAGTCGTTTCGGTTCTTGGTTATTAGAACGTGGTATGACTCCGAAGTTTGCTTATATTGCTACTCACAAGGAAGGTTGTGGCGGTCTCTGGGAACAGTTCCCTCATCAAGGAATTGGTCCTGAAGGTATTATGAGTCAGGTTAAGGAGTTGGTTAAGTAATTTTCTTGAAGCATTCAGCGCTCAGTATTCAGCTATCAGCTATTGATTATCTTTAACGTGAAAGTTTGCGGAGCATTCCGGAAACCCAAGGGGATTTTAACCCCTCCTAAAGAATCCTGCTTATAGAAGCAGGGAAGTTAAACCTAGAGTGACTAAAAGCTGATATCTGCTTAATCAATATTGAGAAAAAGGAATAATCAAGAGAGACGTTCCATAGAACGTCTCTACAATTCGATTTTTGGGTAATATAAAAGGAAATTTGTCAATAGTTATAATTGCTTAAGCACTGACACCTGTTCAAAATAAGTTTTTTGAGACTTATTCATCCGTAGAAAAAAGTATAAATTTTTGCACCCTATATTGACGAAAAATATAAGGTTGTAGCTTTTTTTAGATAAAATTTCTTATTTTTAAACAGAAGATTAGCACAATAAGCTATGTATCTGTATGATACCAAATCGCTGAAAGAACGCAAGTCCGTGAAATATTTTGTAATAATTAGCCGAAATCAGAGATTTTTTGATAATTATAAAAAATAATAAGGGTTGATTTTATTTTTTTTACTTATACTTTTACGTTCTTGCGGGAAACTGTTTTTTGATTTTAGTCATGGAAGAAGGCGATCGCTACTTCTAGAAAAGAGTAAAGATTTTAGAGCTGTTTTAAATTGTCATAAATAAGAGATTTTTTTCAGCAGAGAGGAGAAGCAAATGGAAAACATATCTAACAAAATACGCAGACAACGAAAGATTTTTGGCAACTGCTCTAAATCCAGATTAAGTCAGAAAAAAAGAGATGTTTAATAATAGATTGGCGATCGCTACTGTCACAAAACCAGATTGGAAAACCACATAAATAATATAGAGGTTACTAAGTGTTGAATCAGTAGAAACTCTCTAATAAATAGATCTGTCTAGAGCTGAGGTAAATATTCTATGAAATGGCAACTTTATATCTGGCAAATTACCTTTCCACTTTGCGGAGTTCTAATTTTTTCCATCGGAGCTTTAACCACAATTCAGATGATTAATGGTCGGTATCTTTTCCATCTTGAAGTAACTCCTCAAGGAATGAAAATTATAACGGATGTTGATAAGAGAGATAGTCAAAATGATTCTGTTCAGGAAATTCAGGTTAATGTTCGGGAAGAAGTTCAGGAGGAGAATAAAACCACAGTTATTGAGTGATTAAATTAGTTTTGTTTCTTGGTCAGCTCTATCAAAATTATGGGAGGGTATTTTATTCATAAGTTCGGTAATTTTGGAGGAGAGACTAGACAAATATTCTTTATCTGCTTCAACATTTATTCCTTTGTCATCTCCAAAAATTGCTAAGATGCGGATTTTTCTCCTAGCAATATCTAACTTTTCGACTCGGTTAGCTTCTGGCAAACTTATAGCAGTTTCAGCAAGTTGATAATCTGAGAAAAAATTCCATAGATGCCAGGGAAGACGCTGAATTAAAGCATCTTCAGATTGGATAATTAATCGTACTTTATCTGAGTAGTTCAATCTACCTCGTAATTCCTTTTCTATTCGGTTAAAATCTGAAGCATTTAACCAGTTGTTGAGGATAAGTTGCCATTCTTTCTCTAATTCCTGAATCTGAATAATTATTTTCTGAGCTTCTTTTTCCATATCTTTTTTGGAAAAATTTGTTGTCTGCTCTTTTTTCATTTTGATTCTAGGAAGTAAGCCCAAATTTCGATAGCCTTCTCTTAATTGTTCATATTTTTCTCTCCAGTCTTGATAGAACTGAGGAATTTCTACTTTTGGGATTAAATTACTCCTAAAAGAAATTGGTAAGGGATGATCGTTTAACTAAATATTTGCTCTAATAACTGGAAAACCTGTTGCAAAGCTTCCTCCTTCAAAGTTGAGAGTAACTAATTTTTCTCTGGCAATATCGCGAGGAGAATTTTGGGTTTTTAATATCTGATTCATCAAGAATATCTGATATTCAGTCTGCTCAGTTCGTTGACGATATAGAGCAAATGTTCTCTCCGTTTTTGCCAACTCTTTCTGATATTTTTCCTCTAGCACTCTCACATTTTTATCATAGAATTCCATAAACTCCCGATTAATTTTTTCCTTCTCTATTTCTGGCGGTACATCAACTCTAATTACTACTACTCCATCACCTTTATTTTCCATACCTCGAATTTTCATGGGGATGCCTTCGTTTTCCACTTGTACCTGTTGGAAGGATGACATAAATGCTTTGGCATCTACTCCATTTCGGAAAATTAAATCTACAGTATTTAAGACTTCTTTGAATAATTTTGAAAAGTCTCCTTCTTGGAAATATCCACTACTAGGGCGACGCTCTCTATCGTCTGTTTCTGCTTTGGCTTCTTCTAATAAATAGATATATTTTGATTCAACATTATCAAGGATAGTTGTATGGTCGATATTCCAACCTTCTAAACAAGTTCCTGACATTTGAGCGCTGGTAAAATTAGTGCCTATTGCTAATGCTTCCGTTAAATTTGCATTGTTTAAATTGGCAGCTTGTAGAGAAGCTTCGCCTAAGTCTGCTAGTTTTAAATTGGCATTACTCAAGTCGGCAAATGCCAGGTTTGCTCCCCTCAAGTTTGCTCCTTTATAATCTTGGTCTTTTCCCCATCCAGTTATTAATAATTCTCTGACTTTTATATCTTCTAATATAGTGCCTTCGACTCTAGCAAATTTTAAATATTTGGTTTGTCGCCAGAGTGTGCGAGTTGCATTAGCAAATAGAAAATTTGTGCTTTTAAGAATGGCATGACTAAAATCAGCATCGGTTAAATTAGCACCTTTAAAATTGGTACCTCCGAGAGTTCCAATACCAACAGCTAATCGTAGTAGAAAAAGATTATTTTTGTCTTCGGCTAATATCTTTTTTGCAAGATATTGAGCTATTAATATTAAAGTTAGGGAAATAGCTATAGCTAGAATAATAACTACCCACCAAAGAGTCATATTATCTCGATCATAGTCATGCAAAATTTTAGTAATAATTCCTGCAATAGATAGTGCAAATGTTCCAACAAACACTCTATTTGCCAACCATTTACCAGAAACAATTTCAGCCAAAACTACTGCTAAATTGAGACTAAAAATTAATACAAAAATTCCCAAAAATCCTAAACATCCTCCAAAGAAAATAAACCATTCTATAACTTGATGTTCAGGCACGCCAAATACTGCCAGTATTGGAATTGTTATTATCATTAGAGAAATTACAGGAAATAAATATCCTATAGCTTTTTGAATTCCTTGATTAATTGTGACTACTAATAAACCAATACTTCCAAGTTCTTGTGCAATCAAAAGAACTATACTGATATAAATGGGAATTGATTGGTTTGCTTGATTAAGAATAAATTTAATCGGAATATAACTAGCAACATATGCAGCCATAGCTGCAACGATAGATAGAATAACTACCAGAATAAATAGTCGAATAACCTGAGATTTTGTTAATCCTGCTAAAGCATAGTTGAAGTTAGCACCCGTTAGATTTGCTCCAGTAAAGTTTGCTCCTCTAATATCTACATAAGAAAAGTCTTGATTAGTCAAGTCTTGATTTTTAAACGAACGACCTTGATAATTTTTGCGTTGTTGTTTAGATGAATGAATTAGCATTATATTAATTCCTATTTCTTTCGTCTCAATAATTTCTCTATCCCCAATATTTTTTTCAGACTAACTCAATTACTCAATTTTAGCTTTTCTAAATCATCACCAACAGATTATTAACAGAGAGAGAAGAATATCTTAACTTTATACAATATTTATTTTAACTAATCCCTTTTAGCCTTTAGTGTAATTAATTGACTTGTGCTAATAATTTGATCCCAAATGAATCCCGTAATTTTTTTAAAGCTCTTCCTCCTTTTTGTCGAACCCTATCGACTAACTTTTTTTCATCATCTAAATCCTTGATAATTAATTGGTTAAAATCAGCAACGCTTTTTGCCACTTCCTTCCATGAATATCCTTCAACCTCTCTCAAGTGCAAAATAAATTTTTCTTCTTCACTTAACTTTTCCAAACCTTCACTTAATAATTTTAGGTTAGGCTCTATTGAATATGTTAAATCTTCTTTTAAGTAAGTTAGATCGCTTTTATTTCTTAGTTTAAATTCAGTTGATTTTCCATATTTTGTCTTTTTGTAAAAATTTCTAATGACGTTAAAACAGATTTTCTTGTACCAAGAATCAAAATTTTCAACAGTTACTTTTTCAGATATAATTTTTTCTAAAGCAATTTCACGAGTTTTGACAACTATATACATTGCATCATAATCAGAATGTAATCCAAATTGCTTGAGCATTTTTTCAATAAATGCTAGGAAATATTTAGATACTAGCATCCTGCATATTTTACTATTTAGTTCCTGATTGAAGTCATTCATTTCTAATGTTTTTCGCTAAAGGTCTGGGTTTTGTAGATAATTTTACTTTAAGCACCTTCTTAAATTTAGTATTGGATTACTATCTATACTTTCTAGTGGTATGTCAAGTTTGAATTGATGGGTATTTCAAAATTTAAAAGCTTATCAATCAAGACTTTTGAGAATTTATCACCCATCAAAATAGGTTTGACAGACCACTAGTCTGACAATTTTCAGAAATAGAAGTGACTTAGCACTCCGCAGTACCTCTACTTATATGTATGTGTCTAAAAATAGAAAAATTGTGACAATATTATCTAGTCTTTCTGGTCTGACTAAATTTTCCCAAAATAGTTACTTATCACTCTGAAGTACCTCTACTTATATTTGTATCTAAAAAATAGAAAAATTTCAGAATACTACCATCTTTTAGTCAGACTATATTTTCAGTAAATTATATAGATAACTTTACCCCACCCAAAAACATTAACCACCCAACAAATTCTCATATTTCCCCAAAGCCATCAAAGGAAAATATTGCGGATAAAAATTATATTTAATATAAAAATGACAGGGAAACCCAGTACCAGTAAATTCCGACTCCGACCAACTCCCATCATCATTCTGAGTCGAAACTAAAAAATCCACCCCCCTATCAATAGCCTCCCTAGCAAAATTACCAGTCGCTTCCCCCGCAGCCAATAAACCAATCAAAGCCCAAGCAGTCTGAGAAGCCGTACTTTTTCCCTTCCCCTTCAAAGACGGATCGTTATAACTCCAACAACTCTCACCCCATCCGCCATCCGAATTTTGACAACCAACCAACCAAGTCGCCCCCCTTTCTATATAACCTCCGTGACTTTCCCGCGCCACAACAGCCAAAGCCGAAATAACCCCACTCGTACCATATATATAATTAACTCCCCACCGACCAAACCAACAACCTTCCTTTTCCTCCTCCCTTGCCAAATAATCGATCGCCCGTTTCACCCGCCAACTATCCATAGACAATCCACAACAACCAACCATCTCCAACACCCGCGCCGTCACATCCGCCGTATTGGGATCGATCATTGCCTTTAAATCTCCATAAGGAATACCATTCAACCAGTCTTGATTATTATCCACATCAAAAGCTGCCCAACCCCCAGGTTCACATTGCATTGAAGCTACCCACTCCATAGCACGAGCGATCGCCTGACTTTTCAACTCTTCATCAGGCAACTCCACAGCATCCAAAGCCATAACCACTACCGCTGTATCATCTATATCTGGATAAAAACGATTAATAAATTCAAACGCCCAGCCCCCCGGTTTACCAAATTTATTCTTAACCGCCCAGTCACCATAATCCAAAATTTGCTGTTGCAACAACCATTCCCCAGCTTTCAGCACTGCCGGATGACTAGGAGGAATACCAGAATCAACCAACGAACGTATTACCCAAGCGGTATCCCACACAGGAGAAACACAAGGTTGTACCCAATAACTATCCTCAGTTTCTATGACAAATCTATCTATAGCCTCCAACCCCCGTGCCACTACAGGGTCAGCTACATCATATTCCAAACACTTCAATGCCAACATAGAATTTAACATTGCCGGAATAATACCCCCCCAGTCACCCGTAACTTCTTGCCTTGACAAAATCCATTTTTCCGCTGCTTTTAATCCTTCCTCCCGCAAAGGCATCAAATTAAAATCTTCTGCAAATTTAAAAGCTTTATCTAACCCCAAAAATAAATCCGTCATATCGTATTGACGGGGTAATTCAAAAGTAGCATTGTTAATTCCTTCGGCATAAAGTTCATCCAGATTAATTATGGGGTTGACTGAAAAAATCGGCTTTTTATCAAACACAATTAATAGTGGAACAGTGCTACTTCTTGCCCAACTTGACATTTCATAAATAGTAAATGGAAAATCATCAGGAAGTAGCATTATGCTAGGAGGAATAGAAGGAATACCCTGCCAGTTATAGCATCCAATTAAAGCCAGATGTAATTTAGTAAAAATTCTACTACAACTAATACCTCCTTTTTGAATAATAAATTCTTTTGCTTTTAGCATTATTGAATCTGTCTGAGAAATGCCCAATAATCTCAAAGCCATATAAGCTTCAATAGAAGTGCTTAAGTCTCCTCCATCCCCATAAAATAATTCCCAAGCTCCATGTTCTCGTTGTTGTGAAATTAGGTAATTTTTTGCTTTATCAAGAGGTCTTTTATTATCAGTTTGCCAAATTTTATGCAGTAAAATTATTTCTGCTGTTATTGTCACATTTGATTCTAGTTCACTCCACCAATATCCTTCTAGTTTTTGCAGATTTAATAGATAGTTTTGACTTGCTAATATAGACGATTTTATTTTGTTTTTTTCTGTCATTTTTTTCTACAATTAAATATATCTTATTTCTCTTCAAAGTAATAATTAATCAATAGTCATTATACCAGTTTGATAAATTTTTGCTACAAATATAGCAATCAGGAATCAGATGTGAGAATTGAGGTGTTCCTTAAAAGGATAGAATAGAGCAGTTATCTTATGAATAAGATAGATTTTCTTATTCCCTATTCCCTATTAAGTGTTCGCTAAAAGTCTCGAATATTTCACAACTCAAATCATATTGCTATATTTACGTTGCCTCTGATTAAATAAATAGCTTAAATATCATTTATTGGCTTAAATATCATTTATTGGCTTGAATATCCCTTTTTAATCAAAGGCAAATGTGATTAAATTATTTTCATTCCACTCATTATTTGTAACATTCTTTTTTCAAATTGCTATTATATCTGTTTCTCAATGATAATACTTAGGCACTTTGAGTGAATATAAATGAAAATCTTAGAGTTTTAACAAATTAGGGAACCTTCCCTAAAATTTTATTGTCACTAGATAACTAGATTCTGTATAGATAGATCAGCTTCCCAGTATGCAAGTAGCAACCCTGGGAAGTTTCCTTCCGAGTATTCCTTATCTAGTTTGTCTGTTAGCTTATCTAATCTAATCTTTTAGACATTTTTGATATGTTTGTGATCTATTGTTGGTAGCTATTTGAATTTCTTAGTAACTAATCCTAGGCTTGATTTTTATTGTTAGATACATCAAAAATCAAGTTCTTTAATCACTCAAGGTTATTTGTAACATTCTTTTGTTGAATTTGTACAAATCATTTCTCAAATTATATCATTACTAATCTTTCAATATTCCATAGATTGAAGTAGATTAAATATAGGGTTTTTCAAGTTATTCAGGTGGAATTTTTTATGATTTTATATTCCCTCTTTTCCAAATTACTTTTCCAAATTAGTACAACCTAGAGAGTTTGGGTGCAAGGACTCTACTTATTTCCCTAAAACAAAATTCTTTTGTACTTTGCTAGTATGGGAATTGTTTTTATAACTAAAATCCACTAAAAATTTATTAAATTACTATTTCTAAGTCTATAATTATATAAAATCCAGTTATATAGTAGTCGCACTCATTACTTCCTCTTAATACAGAGTGTTCTATTGAATAGGATTTGAAAAATTTATGATATTCAAATATTTTCTTTATCCTGGCTCTTAACTCTGAGCGGGATACAATAACTAATTAGCCCGATTTATATATTATAAGCATAGGAAAATATTTACATCCTTTTAATACAGATGTTCTCTTGAATAAGATTTGAAAAATTTATGCTATTCCAATCCTTTCTTTCTCCTCAATTATGACTCTTGAATCTTAACTCTGAGTGGGATACGGATAACTAATTATCCGAATTCTATATTATAAGGATAGGAAAATATTGACCGAAAAATTAAGGTATAAAGCCTCTCCATTCATCGAGGAAAAGGGGTCGTTTTGCTAGCGCAAAACTCCGCACTTCGGTTGTTGCCGACATGATCTAGTAGACTGAGATGGCAAGGTTTCTCGCTCTTGCAGAGCCGCTCCGAAATGCGCCATATCCAATGGATCAAGAGAAGAAAAAAAATTCCTTTTAGCCCAATCCTATTCTTTATAAGAAGAAGTAATTATTAATTATTAGAATGCTTAACTACAGAATAAAATGGTAATCAAAATTATTACTTTTAATATTAGATACGATAAACCTGACCCTGGAAATTTTTCTTGGGAGGTAAGAAAAAATGCTGTAGCTAACCTAATTCATGAATATGCACCAGATATAATTGGCACTCAAGAAGTTAAAGTAAATCAATTATTAGATTTACAACAATTATTATCTAATTATTCTTCCGTAGGAAGCGATCGAACAGGTACAGGTAATGATGAACACTGTGCCATATTTTTCAATAAAAATAAATTAAATTGTCTCGAACATGGAGATTTTTGGCTTAGTGAGACACCAGATATACCAGGAAGTGTTACCCCTACCTGGAAAAATAATTTACCGAGAATAGCTACTTGGGCAAGATTTGATATTGTGGGAGAGAATCAGCAAATACTTATTCTTAATACTCACCTAGATTATGATAGTAAAAAGTCACGAGAATTAAGTGCTAAATTAATTTGTGACCGCCTACAAACAGAAAAATTAAATCCCAACAATTCATTCATTTTTGTCACTGGAGATTTTAACGATAAACCAAGTTCAATAGCACGAAATAATTTTTTAAATCCTTTAAATAATGGATTAAGTTTATTAGATGCTTTATCTAATTTAAAATTAAATAATCAGATGACTTATAACAATTTTACCGACCAAGCTTTTCTGGCGATAGATACTATTTATTATGATAGTAGATTAAATTTACGAAGTGTCAAAGTAATTAATAAAAAATATGATGGAATACTGCCTTCTGACCACTTCCCAGTATTAGGAGAATTTGATTTTTCAAGGTAAGTATTCAGCAGTCAGCTATCTAGCTATTAATTAATTTTTAGGGAATAGAGATTGCTATTAAGCTATTAAACTGTACTTTACTATCCTCAAAAGTTCTATAAAATCACTGCTATGATTATTACAATTATATAGCACTAAGCATTATGGTTACGAAATTTATAAATTATCAAACTCAGTCAGGGATGATTGTTGACTGTCAGATGTGCGTCTTAACATTATGTTCGCGAAGCATTTCCGCAGGAAATGGAGACACCAATTAGCACTCGATGCATGACTTGCGCGTAGCGCTATACTTTAACTAAATAAAAATAAATAGCCTTGTCTGATACAAGGCTATCAAAATCAAAAAATTAATTATTAACTTTTTTAACGAACAGAACTTTGCATAGTAGCAGTTTCAATTGGCTTCATTAAATACAACTTTAAGAATTGCCAACCATTAGATAAATACAGAGGTAACTTCTGTAAAGACTTCAGAAAACCTGGCTGATTAGAATTAGCGATCGCCGTCAACTTCTCATTATTCTTCACGCAGACTTCTAATCTTTCATAAAACTGAGGATCTTCCACATCCAAAATTACTGGAAAAACCCGCCCCGAAGTTTCATTAGTCTTCTCAATCACATACTTATCATAATCACGAGCATTCAAACCAATAGAAGCATAAAAATCAGCCCGCTGAATATCATTCAAATACATAGTAGCAAACACAGAAAGCAAGAAAAATCGACTCCATAATTTTGCCTTCCAATCATTCAAAATTTCTGGTGCAGCCCTCATAATAGCATCAAAGAAATCTCCATGACGATTTTCATCCTGACACCAATTTTCAAAGAAACGGAAAATAGGATAAATTCTATCTTCTGGGTGAGCTTCTAAATGACGATAAATAGTAATATAACGCCAATAACCAATTTTTTCTGATAAATAAGTAGCGTAAAAAATAAACTTCGGTTTAAAGAAAGTATACTTACGACTTTTCGTTAAAAAACCTAAATCCAAAGACAAATTAAAATCCGACATTGCCTTGTTCAAAAAACCTGCATGACGAGCTTCATCTCGTGACATTAAATTAAAACACTCTGCCAAAACAGGGCTTTTATCTTTGAGGCGACGACCCAATTCTTTGTATAGTAAAAAACCAGAAAATTCAGCAGTACAAGAACGTTCTAGAAACTCAACAAACAACCGACGAGTATCCCCATCAATATGCTCCCAAGATTGAGAAAATTCTTCATTTCGGACAAAATGATGACGATTATAATCAGCACGAAATTCTTCTAAAATTGCAAGCAATTCATCTTCATTCACAGAGATGTCCATTTTAGCCATCTCATCAAAATCTGTTGTATAGAATCGAGGAGTTAAAATTGTTTCTTTAGAAGGAACTTTAACTCCTGGACGCATTTCTTCAAAAGCTGGTTTTTTCAGAGAACCTACCATAAGTTTTGTTGTTTTCTTAATTATAGTAAAAGTGAGCTAGGGTGTGAGATATGTTTAAAATTGCTCTACTAATATTAATAGTTGCTCTACTAATATTAATAGTTGCTCTACTAATATTAATAGACCCCATTTATAATAGAAAGTAATGGTTTAAACGGCACTATATTTTCCACGCTATATAGTTTATCAAGGTCTAGGGGTTTGAAGTATCTAATTTGTGTTAAGAATTGCAAAGCTATGTGTAGTTTCTCAATATATATTGAGATGAGAGTTTGGGACTTTCCTAAATTGCCTAACTACAAACATTGACCGTTACATTAACGCTGCTAAAAATATCATACATGAAGGATGAGGGAGCTTACGAGTGCATCTCGCTACTCCTTCTGGAGAAAGTAGTAAAATCTAGTCGGAGCAGTGCTTTTACAAGGTATTTTTCCTTCAGGAAAAATCCACTCACCTTTAGTACAGTAGAGTTGTAAAATTTGCTAATGTATCTGATTTTCTCCCAGTATAGAAGTAATGGGTTGATAGTGAGTTGTTTTTGCCTAACTTGACTGTAGTTAGTCATTTTTTTCTTTTTTTGAAATTAAATAAATTCTTCCTTCAATTTTAATAATATACCTTCCCTTGAGGTGAATCCTTAAGTTTTCAACACAGTTTGAACGTAAGATATTAGTAAATATTAATTTTCCAGGATTTTAAGATAACCACCTTGTCATATCTGTATTAAGATTAATAATGTTTTGGACTACATCTAAATGAATAATATAGGATATAGCTACCTATTCTGGGCAGCTTGCTTACTAGGCTTAAGTGGATGCCATCGGATATACAATGGCAAAATTTTTACAGGTCTAGTTTGGCTCTTTACATATGGCTTATTTGGAGTAGGCCAATTTATAGACTTGTTGTTAATTCCCAGTATGGTAGAAGAACACAACGCCAAAGTCAAAACTAAATTAGGCATTTCATCTCAAGGAGTACCATTATATCAATCAAATGGAGCAATAGCGATGAAAGCTTCTGCTCCACAAACCCGTCAACAATTAATGCTTGCATTACTGAAAGCAGCTTCTACAAAGGGAGGAAAATTATCTGTTACTCAAGGAGTTATGGTAACAGGAGCTAGCTTTGCAGAAGTAGAAGAAACTATGAAAGAAATGCTCAAAACTGGCTACGTCAGTGTAGATAACCATCCAGATACAGGAATTGTAATTTATGATTTCCATGAACTGTAATTTGGCAAACAAAGTAATCAATAAAATATATTTTAGTTAGAGTCTTCCATAGTTACTAAAATTAAGATAAGATAGTAATCTATCTGTAAAATTATCCGTATTTAGAGAATAGAATAACTTTTATGGCTGTACCAAAGAAGAGAACCTCGAAATCCAAGAAAAATATGCGCAAGGCTAATTGGAAACGCCAGGCAAGGCTAGAAGCCAAGAAAGCACTATCCCTAGGAAAATCAGTATTAACTCAACGTTCCCATAGTTTTGTATATCCAGGTAATGAGGAGGAAGAAGAAGATTAATTAACTGGGGCTTTAATATGCGAATTGTTTACCTATTAACATTATGTTGTGCCAATATTGAAAGCCCCTTAGATATAAGTCCTAAAAAAATGCCGAATAGGCCAAAATAATATCCCAAAATATGCAGATGTTGCCGGCGAGATGCCTCCCCTACAGTCGTCTTCTTTAATTAATCCTAGCAGATGGCAGAATCAACATAGCATCACCAAAAGAATAAAAGCGGTATTGTTGGGTAATTGCTTCGTTGTATAAACTTAAGAGACGTTTTCTACCAATCATTGCACTGACAAGCATTAACAAACTAGAACGTGGCAAATGAAAATTAGTAATTAAACCTTCTACCACCCGCCACTTGTAACCAGGATAAATAAATATATCAGTATAATCACAAAATGGTCTAATTAAAGATTGATAGCTGCCATAATTATCATTAGCTAGTACTGCTGCTTCAATAGCTCTAACTACTGTGGTTCCCACTGCAATAATTCGTCCACCCTTAGCCTTTGTTTCGTTGATTTTGTCTACAGTTAAGGATGATACCTCAACCCATTCGGAGTGTATATTATGGGTAGTAATATCTTTAACCTCAACTGGACGAAATGTGCCAATACCAACGTGCAAAGTTATAAAAGCTTGTCCAATATTCCGTTGTTCTAGTTTCTCAAGTAATTCATCAGTAAAATGTAAACCAGCAGTAGGAGCAGCGATAGCTCCTGCTACCTTACTATAGACAGTTTGATATTGTTCAGTGAGAGCCTGTGAATCTGTAACATAAGGAGGAAGAGGGATGTGGCCAAATTTGTCTAACAAATTGATTAGATCAACTCCTGGAGGCAAATCAAATTTTAACACACGTCCACCAGTTTCTCGATCCGTTGCTAATACTGTTGCTTGCAACTTATAATCACAAGCAAAGGATGAATTAGGTTCAAACTCAATCCTTGTCCCAGTGATAAAACGTTTACCAGGCTTTACTAAAGCTAACCAAGAATCACTTGTGATTGGTTTCAATAATAAGATTTCTACGTGAGCACCACTCATTTTTTGACCATAAAGCCTAGCAGGAATCACACGAGTATTATTCAGAACCAGTAAATCTTCTGGTTGGAGTAAATCTGGTAAATCTCTGAAAATACAATGACGGTATGTGAGGGACTCTACAACCATTAAGCGGGAGCTATCTCTAGGTAAAACTGGATTTTGAGCAATTAGTTCTTGGGGCAGTTCATAGTCATAAGAATCTATGGACCAATCTAAATCGGTCATTTCAGTTATCAGTTATCAGTTATCATTACCTCCTGTAATACGGAGGCCAGAAAATATTTCATTTTTTACCCCTTGAAAGGGGAGGTGAGACCTTATTTCTTGGTCATGGTTATATTACTGGGTATATAACGGGTAATTGGGTAAAACCCCCCATACAAATTAGGGTACTTCTCCCCTAGTGATCCGCAATATATAAGAGTGAATATATAGGTATAGATATAGATCTAGTTGGAGAATGCCGGGCAAATATAGCTGTAGTGAAAAATACAACAGATTATATAGCTATTTTCAACTCCTAAACATTGTAGAACATATACCTAATTTGTTTATAGGGAAGCGGCAATATCCGCCCCGCTTCCTATAACTGTTTCCCACCACCTTTAAATATTTCCTCTATAGCAGAAAATAAATTCTAGAGGTTAAACCAGGGGAAAAGCGACAGTTGTAAGCGGTAATAGTTTGAATTGATATGGAATACCTTTACTTTTTAGCAAATACTAGCCTGTGTCTCAGAGTAGTTGAATACTTAAACACTGCCCATCAACTACCGCTTCAGTTTATGACAGTAATTCATCAAATTGATGGTTGGGTTGTAAAAATCAAAATGAGTCACTATTTGACTCCTCAACAACATGGAGATTTTAGGGCTTTTATGAATGAATTGGGAATACCTTACGATCCTGATATTCGTGTCAGAATGGCACTATGGGGTTTGGAAACTGGACAATCACCCTTAAGTGTGATGAGACGTTATCAGGTAGCAGTGGTTTCCCATGGACGGCCTAATCAAGATGAAATAGAAGCATTTCGCACCCAATTTGTTAAGGGTTTAGGATATTGCCCAGAAACTTTGGGTTAATTCTTGAATCAGGCTCTAATGATAATTTGTCTGTACCTATACATTTATAATTGATATCACTAATATTAGTATGGGTACAATAACAGTAATATATACTTAATTGATTCTTCACAATTTAAGTATTTAGTCCAAGTGAATAATAAAAGCAGAAGAAATATAGTTTTGTAAAATTAGTTGATAACTTGCTAACTTAACATAATTTCCAATCTTAACAGTTAATCCAGATAGTTGCTCTTCTGGTGATGGTTTTTTGTGATAGTGACCATCTTTCCTAGTATAATTACATCTTACTAAAGCTACATCAAATCTACAAGAATAATCTGCTAATTCTGGGTGATCGCTCAAAAATATTTCTGCAGTTTGCCAGAGTTTAGCTTGTTTTGACTCTGTAACTGCTAATAGACCATCTTCATCCCAGTTACCTTGACTACGGGTTTTTACCTCCACAAATGCTAAAATGGGAAAACTTGGAAAATTTTGACTAGAGATATCCGTGAAGGGAGAATTTTTCATAGCGATAATATCTAATTCTCCCCAGCGACATTGCCACCGTCGATGGAGTATTTGCCAACCTTGTTGATTTAACCATTTTGCCACTAACTCTTCTCCCAAAACACCTTTGTCAATTTTTTGGGAAATATAAGTAGATTGACTAGATGAAGAAAGGCTCATTTTGGTTTATTCTAAATTATGAACTGCTTAGAGTAAATTAGCCAGAAGTAGTATGAATTTCAGACAAGAGAAAACTTTCCAAATTTTAGTCAGTTTAGTCTTTTCATTAATAGTATATATCACTGGGATTGGGGCAATAACTGCCTTGATATTTACCAACGCGACACCTACTCTAGCTGATGAGTATAACAAACAAATCTTGGTCGGTGTTGATTTTTCTGGTCGAGACTTAACTAGTGATTCATTTACAAAATCTATTCTGCGTAAAAGTGACTTTACTAATGCAAATTTAAGTGGAGTTAGTTTATTTGGCGCTCATTTAGAAGGGGCTAATTTAGAGGGAGCAAATCTTAGTTATTCTACTTTGGATAACGCTAGTTTTAACAAAGCAAATTTGACTAATGCTATTTTAGAAGGTGCTTTTGCTTTCCATACTCAATTCCGTGGTGCAATTATTGATGGAGCAGATTTTACAGATGCTTTTTTACGAGAAGATACTCAAAAAGAGTTATGTGAAATTGCTAAAGGTATAAATCCTATTACAGGTAATGATACAAGAGATACACTCTTTTGTGATTAATTTTTATTTGCCTAACTTCCAGGAATTAAGCAAGAGGGAATGAGGAAAAATAAAAAGTGAAACAAATTTATTTCTCCTCATTCCATTTTTTCAAAGAGAGAGGATATTTATCTCCCTTTTAAATTCAACTCTTTTCCAAAAAAAGTAAAAAATTGATGGTCTTTAATACTTTTGTGAATGGTCACAGTTTATTGTAAATAATCAGAATATATTTTTTATATAGTGGTTCTAATATTAATGAGATATATAGCAATCCTAAATAGGTTGTGAAAGATTAAAAAGTAAATAAAAAATTTGAAACTCTTACCGAAATATTGTGGTTTAAAGCCTCCCCTTTTAAGGGGATAATAAATAAAAATTTTCCTGTTCGTCAATCCTCTTATTTTCAATGAGAGGTAATTCTAAATTCTAAATTCTTAATTCTTAATTCTAAATTCTAAATTCTAAATTCTAAATTCTTGAACTGTTGCCTGTTGCCAGTCAAGTTGCCCCTAAAAAGCAGCAAGATTTTTGCTACGAATATGCGGAGGATTGCTATAGTATTTTTTTCTCTTCCCTGTTCCCTAAAATATCAAACTTTTGTATCTCACAAATTTGAGAATTCCTATATTAAATGCAGTACTAATTTTATGATTTGCACCAATTACACAAGTAAATATATTATCCCAATTATTTAAACTATTGCTATGCTTTAAAATTGGAAAAAATCAGGTTGAAAAAAATGATAGCTACGGTCATACCTAATATTCACTTCCACAAATAATATTTATAAATATCAAGCCAAAGTACAGCAGAGATTATAGTAATCTGTATCCAATACTAATTAATTTTCTTCACTATAAAATGGATAAAAGATAAACAAAAAAATCATAAGTAAATTATTAAAAGGTACTTATTTTTTATATTATTGTTGGTTAATTTTGCTTTTACTATATCTATATTAGTATATATAGTATTCCTAAATGAATTGTGAAAAGGCATCAAATTTTTTCAGGTTAGGAAAATTGAAAAGTTTATATTTAGCAAAAAGTTGGAATAAAACATTAATGATTTGGCAACTTTGGGCGAAACGATTGAATCTCCTGAGCAAACTTTTTAGTTGAAACAAAATTGCTGCCACTGGATTTTCTTCTGCTCCATCAGTAGGAAACAGTTCATAAGTAATTTTACATTCTGATTTTTCTGATCCCTCCTGTATTCTCTGCTAAAAATTTATTCATATTTTCTGCTATATGATTTATCACTCCATCCCACAATCATAACAATCTTTTTTCTGCATTTTTACTTTGTCACTTTTCATAAAATTGACTGTATTTTATCCATTTTCTGTCAAATATCTTTCTCAAATAAAATCTGCCTACACATAATATTTTAGAGCTAGTTTGACTGCTAATGATCGTGAGTCTTAATTACTATTTACCAATGGATAATTGATAATTGAAAATTAAAATATTATTTCAGGAACTTGATACTAGGGTCAGAAATAATTATCCATTATTAATTATCAATTAATGAACACCTTGATCCATTTTTACAACTCAAATATAATTGCTATATTAATTATTAGAAAAATTTTCAAATTATTGATGTATATTTCTATGATTTATACCAATTTGACAAAAAAATGTTAGAAATAATAAGAGTTTGAAAGACTGTAGCAATGATATCTATGTTGACTAAAAATTAAGCCTTATCCTAAAAAATTATTAATAGTATATTTCTCCCGACTCCTGAATACTAGTAAGAATCTAGCTATTTGTCAAAAATCAAATTAGTATTATGCGGTTAAAGTAATCAATTAAGTTCCTTAGTATAACTTTAACAATTAAAAAAATTATAAATTTGGCAATTAAACAAACTAGCTATTATAAAGAGGAATTTTTTTTACATCTATTCCGAGTAGTCAATTAATAAATATAGCGTTTCTCAGTCTAATGAGGTACATCTATACTTTATGTTGTATTCTATTCCCTATTACCTGTTCCCTAAAACAAAATAATTTTGTACTTCACCAACATGGGAATTACTAGACTATATTTACATTTTTTTTAGTTAGTTAATTCTCCCAAAGGTACTTGAATTAAATCTTGAATAGTAGTAAGTCTTAACCTTTCTAATTCTTGAATCCACTCTGATTCCAAATAAAATTTTTCTTGGTATTTTTTAGCCAATTCAGACTCAACAGATAAGTTTGTTTTTTGCCACATATTTAAAATAGCACTACGACGTTTTACAGACATAATTAATTCTATAGTTGCTATTGTACAACGAATTTCTAAAGGCGCTCTGAGAAGATTTTTTTTTGTCTTTTCATCTAAATGAAAAAGATAGTTTAGATTAGCAAGTTTATCTGAAGTTTCCAAACAACTATCTTGTAACTTTGAAATTAAATCATCTGATTCACTAATTTGATTTTCTGAGGTATTTTCTAGAGAAATAATTTGCTGCCATAAAAATCTATTGCCAGACAAACTAAACTGTAAATCTCTTGCTTCCATTGCATCTTTGACATCTTGACGATAGTTCGGACAATGTAAGTAAATACGCAGCAATAAAGACTCTGCATCTGCCAATAAACTTCGTTCTACAGGTGGAGATAAAACCTCCAGTGAATTATTTTTTTTGCTCTTAGTAAAGGTTCTATTATTTTGCTGATTAGATTTTAATTGTTTTGCTACCAGTAACGGTGGTGATAAAAACTCATCATCAGCTAAGAGCTTTTTCCAATTAATAAAAACTTGAGTTAATAAATTCTCATAAATTAATGAAACTCTCCGAGCATCTCCCTGACTCAAAATTTCTGCACAATATTGAAGATAATAAGTAAGCTGATTATCATTAGTTATCTTAGTTAAAATTTTAACTATTTCTTGATTTGCTTGAGCATACTTATCTGCCAAGCTGAGATTTTTACTTCCTACTATATTTTGAATTTGCCAATCAATCCATAATGCCGAATTTACTAATAATTCTTGATATTTTTCAGCAGAATAAGTTCTCAAATATTCATCAGCATCTTTCCCATCAGGAATATTCAGAACTCTTAGTTGAACTTCCCCACTATAAGCAAGTTTTTCTATTTCCCCAATTGCTCGATCAGTAGCTTGAATACCTGCTCTATCAGCATCAAAATTTAAGATAATTTGTTTAGATTCTGTATAACGTAAAAGTTGTCTAATTTGAATTGAACTTAACGCTGTACCAAGAGAAGCAACAACATTATTAATTCCCGAAGCATGAAGAGCTATGGCATCAAAATATCCTTCAACAACAACAGCTTTATCTTGTTTAGCAATAGCAGTTTTAGCCTTATCCAAAGCAAATAAAATTTTCCCCTTATCAAATAATTCCGTCTCAGGGGAATTCAAATATTTAGGTTGTTCATCAGTCAAAGTTCTGCCACCAAAACCAATAACTCTACCTTGAACATCATTAATAGGAATCATCAAGCGATCGCGAAATCTATCATAATAACCAGTACCAGATTTTCTCGGCAAAATTAATCCCGCTTTTTCCACTAATTCCACAGGAAAACCTTTTTGTTCTATCAGATAACCATAAATAGTTTCCCAACTATTAGGAGCATAACCTAGTTGAAATTTTTGAATAGTTTCTTCTGAAATTTGACGTGAAATTTTTAAATACTCTAAAGCAATTTTTCCCTGGGGTTGTCTTAAGGCGTGTTGATAAAAACTATTAGCAATTGCCAAGATTTCATAAAGTTGTTCCCGCAGAGAAATTTGCCGTTGAAACTCTTGTCTATTTTCAGGTAATTCTGTTTTAATTTGTATTTGATAACGTCTCGCTAAATCTAATACAACATCACTAAAAGAAGACTTACCAACTTCCATCAAAAACTTCAAAACATTACCACCTGCACCACAACCAAAACAGTAGTACATTTGTTTAGTGGTACTAACAGTAAAGCTAGGAGTTTTTTCTTCATGGAATGGGCATAATCCTACATAATCTTTACCCCGTTTCTTTAAGACAATATGTTCTGAGATAACATCATAAATATCTGCTCTTTGCTTAACTTCTGCAATAGTATCTTGATGAAAACGGAAATTATTCATAGAATTTATCAAATAATTTAACCTAAATTTTGAAGTCAGCTAAGCAGGAGTATCCAAAATATTCATAGTAATCGATTGAAAATTTATGATATAGTAATATACTATTATATATTATTTCTATCAGCTAGCTATAGCAAAAATTCAAAACTCAAATTACTCTTACAATCAAGAGTTTATCATCAGAGACAAATTGTTTGACTATATAAAAACCATTTGGAGTCTATTGAAAAATAGATAGGGCGATGTAATAATGGGGTATATTAGAATATTTTTCCATCTTTTCGCATTCATTTTCTATCTCCAAAAATGACTTCTTGCTTCATAAAAAAATAATTACAATGGCACAACCACCAATTTTTGAGTCAGGAATTGGAAGTGAGATAAAGGTAATATGAGAAAAAGGTTGAAAAATTCCAACACACCCCATCTCTCCCTCTTCGTGAACTCTGGTTTTTTCAGCAAAACCTAAATAGATCCCAAATGAGTTCTATCAATATATCCAAAACCACTGAGAAATCAGCCATAAGTAAAATTTTAACTATTTCTGTGGACAAGTGCTAGAAAAAATATTTAAATGTCTTGTTATGATAATCTGTCTGAATGTAGTCTAAATTTATAGTTATACTAAACTCTATTTAATTATGTTATTTATCAAGAAAGAATTCAGGAGTGAGGTAGATGAGCGATAAATTTGGCAAAGTATAGAATTCGGATATAAATTTTGTATATATAAGCGGCTGAATAAGCTGGAAAAGAACGAATTAGTAGTCAGAATTCTTCCTTAACTCTTCTGACTATTTATTCCTCATATCTAAATCCCACACTGATTAATTCTCTCTCCTGATTCCTTGTTCAACAAAGGAGGATACAGAGAAAAATTATAAATCTCTTTCATCAATTGGAGTTGGTATTACAGCAAAAACTAACCATAGTTGCAACAATTATCTAAAATTGTAAATAACTCAATATTCAGAATCAAAAATAGTTGATCTTAAATCCTAAATCTAAAATATAATAAGTAAATTTGATTTTCGGCTGGAGCATAAAAATATCTGGCCAGTTATGAGGAAGTGGGTGATCCGTGTTCCAACGCATAAGGCAGGACTTAAAAAATGACCTAATTGCTGGTCTACTGGTAGTAATACCATTGGCTACTACAATTTGGCTAACCATAACTATTGCTAGGTGGGTAATTGATTTTCTTACCAAGATTCCTAAGCAAATTAATCCTTTCGATGGTTTGCATCCAATTTTAGTAGGTCTACTAAACTTCTTAGTAGGACTAGCAGTACCATTACTAAGTATCTTAATAATAGGGCTGATGGCCCGAAATATTGCCGGGAAATGGCTGTTAGATTTAGGGGAGAAAATATTACAAGCAATTCCATTTGCTGGCTCAGTTTATGGCACTTTGAAGCAAATATTAGAAACCTTGCTCAGGGATTCTAATGAGAGGTTTCGCCGTGTGGTACTTGTAGAATACCCGCGTCGAGGAATTTGGACTATTGCTTTTGTTACTGGTAGTATAGGTGACGAAATTAAATCTCATCTAGGAGATTCAATGTTAAGTCTTTTCATTCCTACCACTCCAAATCCCACATCTGGTTGGTACGCTATAGTACCAGAAAAAGATGTGATTAATGTTTCTTTGTCAGTCGAAGATGCTTTTAAAGTTTTAATATCTGGTGGAATAGTAAATCCCAATTCATCAACAGCAGTTAGTAAAGAAAAAATATCGAACAATCAACTTAAACCAGCCTTTCCAGATATAGAACAATAATCAACAATTTTCTTTTCTACATAAGAGAATTGAACAGATTAGAACACAAGAATACTATCAAAATTATGAAAAAAGCTCCCCGTTCTACAGCTCGTGAACTAGCTCTCCTTGGCTTAAGTCAATTACCAACAAATCCAGGGAGTTTAGAAAAAAAGCAACTTCAAGAAGTTGTATTAGCAGCAGTTCGGACTTTAAGGACGGAGGCCCAAGATATTTTAGAAAGTGCAGCAGGAGAACTACAGAGGGGTAGCGATCGCCTTCTGAATAGCCAGATCGGCACTACCGATCTTGAAAGTGCCAGAGCAATGATCCATGAAGCTATGGAATTAGGCCAAACAGCAATTAATCGTATTGGTACTGCTGTTGAATTACCAGAAATTATTCAACTGACTAATCAATTAGAAGTTCGCAGCTATACGATGGAAATTATGACAAAAGTAAATGCCAATAAAGAAGAAATTGATAAATTATTGAGAGAATCAATAGTAGATTGGCAAATAGAACGTTTACCCCGAATCGATCTAGATATACTTAGAATTGCAGTAGCAGAAATGATGTTTATTGGAATTCAAGAACAAGTAGCGATTAGTCAAGCAGTAGAATTAGCCAAGCGTTATAGTGCTGAAGATGGGCATAAGTTTATCAATGGGGTATTGCGAAGAGTCCTCAACAAAATTAATGTAATTTGAGGAATTATTATGGTACAAAGTTAAAAGTTAGATTTGGCTCAGACAGGAATTAGATAAAAAGACTAAAGGTGGTTCTGAGAAACTATAGCGCTATAGTATTTATTATCTTAATTTTACTGTCAACTTAAGGAATTATTATAGTCAAATTCAAAAGTTAAAAACTAGATTTGACTCGGGCAGTAATTAGACAAAAAGACCACAGGTAGTTCTAAAAAACTATAGCGTTATAGTATTTATTATCTTAATTTTACTGTCAACTTGAGGAATTATTATAGTCAAATTCAAAAGTTAAAAACTAGATTTGACTCGGGCAGTA